>NZ_JBHVVI010000309.1:0-1001 GCF_042883685.1 Kitasatospora sp. NPDC058190 | reverse complement strand
AATTAATTATGTAATTCTTAATTCCTACATGCCAATGCGCCATAACCTCGAACGTCTCATTAGCTACCTCGTCTTCATCTTCTTCAATTCTGACAAGATCCCCGTCCTCGGCGTCCGTCAAATTCAGTTCCTTATGAATCTCTTTCAAGATCCCGCCGTAGCCGATCAACCGCCTGGCATTTAACGCATCATCCAAATAATAGACCGTATCCAAATTTTCCTCGGTCACTTCATTCCCACGTATCACATCAGTGTCTTTCACTGGATACTTAGAAATCTCTAAAATAGCTTTCTGTTCTTCCATTTCTTTGCGTACTTCTTTTTCAATCGCTTCCGCATCGATTCCCTTTTTACCTTTGACCCTCTGCACATGCACAATAGGTGTGTAATCCAATTTCATTGCTCTTTTCCAAAGGCTTGTCCATTCTTTTTGATTAATATAGTTCTTACCAAAGTAATTAGTACGAACAGGTATTAACACATGAAAATGCGGATGATATGTATTTTCTTCATGATTTTTCGTAATCTCTAAAGCTCTGAAATACCCACGCACCGCAGAATCAACTTTTTTATATTTCATCAATCTATTAAAACCTTTCATCATATCCGAAATGGTCTGTTTCAGATCATCACCCTCAACGTTTTTTACTGTCAACGTGAGAAATATCCATGCTGGCTTATATTGCCGATTGGCTTCTTCAACGATCAATTTGTTGTGATAAGCAATTTTCAATGACCTTCGCCACGCACACATAGGGCATAACCTCACTTTACAAAAATAGGCTTGATATAATCGTAGTCTGCCCGTTTCTCGATCCCTCTTAAACGCAAGACATTCCGCACAATCACATACTTTCTCTGCCTTTTTTCCGTAGTAAGGCGCACCGGTACGCTTTTCAAGTCCTTCATAGTGAGCCGCCATAAGCGACGATCTCACCTTTTTCCCCTTCCAATCCCGCTTTTTTCCTGTTGCGGTTTTATCCTCGAGGATGGTATACTTC
>NZ_JBHVVI010000308.1:0-1019 GCF_042883685.1 Kitasatospora sp. NPDC058190 | reverse complement strand
GGTTACATTCCGAACCCGGAAGCTAAGCCTCACAGCGCCGATGGTACTGCAGGGGGGACCCTGTGGGAGAGTAGGACGCCGCCGAACAATCATTCCAAAAAGACCCCCTCCCGTTCGGGAGGGGGTCTTTTTGCGTTAGCCTCTGCCAATGCAGAACCTGACCCTGACCTGGCAGTCCGCCGGGGGTGCCGCCGTCGGCCTCTACGGTGGCGCGTACGTTGCCGCGCGGGTCCGGAAGCCGGGGGTCTCGGCGCTGCTGCGGGAGGCCGGCACCCTGCTGGCGCTGTTCGCGCTCTGGCAGTTGGTGGGGCATCTGTCGGTGATGAGCGCCGACCACGCGTTGGACCGGGCGAGCTGGGTCCACCACACCGAGCAGATCATCGGACTGCCGGACGAGGCGTCCTGGCAGGCGGCGATCACGCCGTACCCGGTGCTGGTGAGGCTGGCGAACTACTACTACGCGGTCATGCACTTCGCCGTGATGCTTGCCGTGCTGCTCTGGGTGTTCCTGCGGCACCGGGAGCGCTACGCGTGGGTGCGCAACACGGTGGTGATCACCACCGCGGTCTGTCTGCTGGTGCAGTTCATCCCGGTGGCGCCGCCGCGGATGCTGCCGCAGAGCGGGTTCGTCGACGTGGCCGCCGAGTACGGGCAGTCGGTGTACGGGGGTGCGGTCGGCGGGGTGGTGGTGGCCGATCAGCTGTCGGCGATGCCGTCGGTGCACGTCGCCTGGTGCGTGCTGGCGGCGGTCGCGGTGGTGCGGGTGTCGCCGAGCCCGTTCCGCTGGGTGATGGTGTTGCATCCGGTGCTGACGGTCGCGGTGGTCGTGGTGACAGCCAACCACTTCTGGGCGGACGGCATCGTCGCCGTCGTGATCCTGCTCTTCGCCTACGCCGTCCTGGCGTTGGTGGCGCGCCGACGGGGTCGGGGGGGGGGGGCGGGGGGGGCCCCCCCCCCCCCCCCGGGGGGGGGGCGGGGGGGGGGGAGAAAAAGGAGCCCGCGGGGGCCCCCGCCCCCGC
>NZ_JBHVVI010000307.1:0-1038 GCF_042883685.1 Kitasatospora sp. NPDC058190 | reverse complement strand
TTCCAGGGGGTCGCCGATCGGCGCGCCGGTGCCCAGGTCCCACACCCGCACCGTCCCGTCCTCGCCGCCGGTGACAGCGACCGGCCGGCCCTCCACCACCGCGGTTGCCGCCGCTTGCACCCAGCCGGTGTGGCCTTGCTGGGGGTTGCCGATCGGCTGGCCGGTGGCCAGGTCCCAGACCCGCACCGTCCCGTCCTTGCTGTCGGCGACGGCGACCGTGGTCGTCGCCACCAACACGCCGCTGCCGGTGGGAACTTGCAGCGCGTGCCCGATCTGCTGGCGGGTGGTCAGGTCCCACACCCGCGTCGTCCCGTCCTTGCCGCGGATGACGGCGACCGGCCGGCCCTCCATCACCGCGGTTGCCGTCGCTTGCAGCCAGCCGGTGTGGCCTTGCAGCGGCTCGCCGATCTGTTCGCCGGTGGCCAGGTCCCACACCCGCACCGTGTTGTCGTCGCAGCTGCTGGTTACGGCGACCGGCCGGCCCTCCACTTCACCGGTGGCCACCGCCGAGATGTCTCTGCTGTGGCCTCGCAGGGGGTTGCCGATCTGCTGGCGGGTGGTCAGGTCCCACACCCGCACCGTCCCGTCCTCGCCGCCGGTGACAGCGACCGGTCGGCCCCCCACCACCCCGGTGGCCACCGCCCACACCTCCAGGTCATGGCCTTCCCAGGGCTCACCGATCTGCTGGCGGGTGGACAGGTCCCACACCCGCACCGTCATGTCGCCGCTGCTGGTTACGGCGACCGGCCGGCCCTCCACCACCCCGGTGGCCACCGCAACCACCCCGGTGGCCCAAGACGCCTCCTGGAGATGGCCTTGCCAGGGCTCGCCGATCTGTTGGCGGGTGGTCAGGTCCCATACCCGTAGCGTCCCGTCCTTGCAGCCGGTGACGGCGACCGGCCGGCCTTCCACCACGCTCGTCGCCACCGCAGACACCCTGCGGTCGTGGCCGTGCAGGAGCGCGCCGATCTGCTCGCCGGTGGCCAGATCCCACACCCGCACACTCTAGACGTACCAGACTCTTATACACAACTGACG
>NZ_JBHVVI010000306.1:0-1039 GCF_042883685.1 Kitasatospora sp. NPDC058190 | reverse complement strand
GGGGTTGATCTCGGAGACGGCGCCGACGAGCGTGGTCTTGCCGACGCCGAAGCCGCCCGCGATGACGATCTTCGCGGAGGTGGTGGCGCGGGTGGGGGCGGCCGCGTTAGAGCTTGCGAAGTCCACTGAGGACCCTTTCGAGCAGCGTGACGTCGGGCTGGTTTCCGGATTCGCCGCCGGAAGCGGGCTGGTGGATGGCGACGAGGCCGGCCTCGGCCAGGTCGGCCACGAGGATGCGGGCCACTCCCAGGGGAAGGGAGAGCAGCGCTGACACCTCCGCGACGGATTTGACCTCCGTGCACAGGGTGCAGATCCGCTGGTGCTCGGGGAGCAGGGTGGCCAGGCGCTGCGGGTCGACGTCGGCGGAGACCAGGGCCTCCAGCGCGAGCTCGTAGCGCGGCCGGGTGCGGCCGCCGGTCATCGCGAACGGCCGGATCAGCGGGCCGGAGTCGGGCTCGTCCTCGAACTCCTCGACGTGCCCGGGCTCCTGGGCCAGCTGGTAGCCGGGCGCCTGGGCGGGTGCCGGGGCCGGCCAGCCGGTCGGTTGCGGGCCGGGCGGCGGAGTGTCGTAGGCGGGCTGCTGCCCGGCGTACGGGTCGTACTGGCCGTACTGTTCCTCGGCCCGGGGGTACGGGTGCTGCTGGGGCTGTCCGTACTGGGGCTGTCCGTACTGGTGCCGGCCGTACTGCTGACCGTGGCCGACGCCGGGTGCTCCGAAGGCGTCATGGCCTGTGCCAGGGTACGGAACGCCGTACTGGCCGCTGCGGTCGTCGGGCGGTGTCACGGTTCCTCTCCTCACAGGGTGCGGCGGTGCGGTGCGAGCTTCGGTACGAGTCCGGAGCCGGTGGTGCGAAGGCCGTACAACGTCCGAACCCGAGCCCGCCGAAGCGGGCCCGGGAAGGACGCGGAGGTGCTTCGAATACCTGGACGGTATCCGACGAACCGTCAGTGCAGGAGACTGCCCTGGAGTTCCGCGCGAAGTGCGGGGGTGAGGACGGCGCCGGCTCGGTCGACGAGCAGGGCCATTTCGTAGCCGACG
>NZ_JBHVVI010000305.1:0-1066 GCF_042883685.1 Kitasatospora sp. NPDC058190 | reverse complement strand
GACCACATGACCCCGATCGCCTACGAGCAGAGATCAGTTACGCTGGCCGTCGCTGCATAGCACCCGGTGTCCACATTCCCGGGGGAAGCCCCGTGCACCGCACACCCGTCCGCCCAGCTCACGCGTGGGCAGCGGGAGGCGTTTCGTGAGCACGCCCGGTCCGAGGCGGAGCGGCTTGGCCGTGAGCGGCGGCGGGCCGCGCGGCGGGCGCGGCGTGAGCTGGCGCCGATGATCGCCGCCCAGAGCGCGGCGGAGCCGTCCCGTCTGGTACGGCCCGGCGAGGCGGCCCAGGCCGTCCAGCACGCCGGCGAGGCCTTGCTGAAGGCGCGGGCCCGCAGTGACCCGCTATCCATGATCCTCACCTCCATGCCCGGCATCGGAACGGGTTGTCGTGATCGGCGACATGAAGTCTGGAAGCGCCCCCGTCCCGGCCCGGAGACGGTGGCCTTGCCCGCCTGCCCACGACCAGGGACACAACGGTGTCGCCGATCACTGAGCGGTGTGCATCGTGAAGTAGCAGGTGCTCGCTCCGGGCCGCCGCGCGATGCCGTCGATGTTGGCCCCCTCCTCATCGGTGCGCACGACCAGGCGGTCGACCTCGTCGGCGAGCGAGGCCGCGGGCTCGGAGTTCTCGGTCGTGTGCCAGGGGGCCATCACCATGGGGAGCGCCCTGATCGGTACGACAACGGCTACTCACATTGGCAATGACAGCACGTGCACTGGCCCGGACGGCCATCTTGCTCCGTCGTGCAATGGTGTCCACATGCTGCGAAGCGGCATGGTGACAGTTCCAGTGGGTTGTTCGACACGCACGTCGCCTTCCAAGGGACTCCACCCCATCCGCTGGTATAGAGGGAGCCGATCCGGGCGGCAGAACAGAAGCCCGAGCTGCAGACCCACCTCGCGGGCGTGCTCCATGGCGGTTGTCACGACCAGCTGTGCCAACCCGCGCCCTCGCTGGTCCGGCGCCACGGAGGTTTCCCCCGGAACGTGGACACCCTGGACACTTGGATCGTGATGATCCGGAGAACAGGAGTTCCCGTTGGGGACGTACAAGTACTCGGCT
>NZ_JBHVVI010000304.1:0-1082 GCF_042883685.1 Kitasatospora sp. NPDC058190 | reverse complement strand
CCCCGGACCTGCCGATCAGCGGGATCGACCTGCTGTCCGCCGGGGAGCGGCGCGAGCTGCTGCTTGCCGTCGACGGCGAGGCGGCCACGGTGAGCCTGCCGGGGCTGTTCGCGGCGCAGGTGGCGGCGAGGCCGGATGCGGTCGCGCTCGTCTGCGGTGACACGGAGTTGACGTACAGTCAATTGAACATTCGGGCGAACCGGTTCGCGCATGCGCTGATCGCACGGGGTGTCGGCCCGGAGCGGGTCGTGGCGGTGGCGCTGCCGCGTTCGGTGGAATCCGTGGTGGCCGTCCTCGGCATCCTGAAGGCCGGGGCCGCGTACCTTCCGGTGGATCCGGCGTACCCGCAGGCGCGGATCGCGTTCATGCTGGCGGACGCCCGTCCGGCGCTGCTGGTCGACGATCCGGCGATGCTGGTCGAGGGGGACTGGCCGGACACCGACCCGGAGACCGCGCTCGACGTCCGGCATCCGGCGTACGTGATCTACACCTCGGGCTCGACCGGTCGTCCCAAGGGTGTCGTGGTGAGCCACTCCGGTGTGTCCGGCCTGGTGGCGGCGCAGGCCGAGCGGCTCGGCGTGGCGCCGGGCAGTCGGGTGCTCCAGTTCGCCTCGCCCAGCTTCGACGCGTCCTTCTGGGACCTGTGCAGTGCCGTGCTCACCGGTGCCGCCCTCGTCCTGGCCCCGGCCGAGGCTCCGTTGGAGGCCCTGACGGACCGCCGGCTCGACGTCACCCATGTGACCCTGCCGCCCTCGGCCCTGGCCGCGCTGGAGAGCGCCGACCTCACGGCCGACACCCTGGTGGTGGCGGGTGAGGCCTGCTCGCCGGAGCTGGTGGCCCGCTGGGCGCCCGGTCGCCGGATGATCAACGCGTACGGTCCGACGGAGACCACGGTGTGCGCGACGATGAGCGACCCGCTGTCGCCCGGCTCGGGGGTGCCGCCGATCGGCCGACCGGTCGCGGGCTTCCGGGTGTACGTGCTGGACGAGCGGCTGCGCATCGTGCCGCCGGGTGTGGCGGGGGAGTTGTATGTCGCCGGCCCCGGCCTGGCGCGCGGCTACCTGAACCGGCCGGGCCTGACG
>NZ_JBHVVI010000303.1:0-1234 GCF_042883685.1 Kitasatospora sp. NPDC058190 | reverse complement strand
GGAGGTTTCCCCCGGAACGTGGACACCCTGGACACTTGGATCGTGATGATCCGGAGAACAGGAGTTCCCGTTGGGGACGTACAAGTACTCGGCTGAGTTCCGGGCCGATGCTGTCGCGCTGTACCGCTCCAGCCCGGGGCGGACCGTCGCGTCGGTGGCCAAGGACCTGGGCGTGAACCACGAGACTCTGCGCCAGTGGATCAAGACCGCCGAGAAGGCGGAACAGCCGACCCAGCCGGAACCCGCCGCGGATGCGGCCAAGGACGCCGAGATTGCCCGTCTGCGCAAGCAGGTCCGGGAGCTGGAGCTGGAGCGCGAGATCCTGCGCCGGGCGGCCAAGTATTTCGCGGGCGAGACCAACTGGTGAGCCGCTTCCAGTTCGTCGAGGACCACCACCGCGCCTTCGGCGTGAAGCGGCTGTGCCAGGTCATGGAGGTCTCCCGCTCCGGGTTCTACCGCTGGCGGGCCGGCGTCGACGCCCGCGTGGAACGTGAACGGGCTGACCAGATCCTCGCCGAGCGGATCAAGGAGATCCACGCCGAGTCCGAGGGCACCTACGGCAGCCCCAGGGTCACCGCCGAGCTGCGCGAGAGCGGCCGGTCGGTGAACCACAAGCGGGTCGAGCGGCTGATGCGCTGCTTCGGCATTGTCGGCGTGCACTTGCGCAAGAAGGTCCGCACCACGGTGCCGGAACCCGAGGCGGCCCCGGTCCCGGATCTCATCCAGCGGGACTTCACCGCGCCGAAGCCGAACACCAAGTACGTCGGCGACATAACCTACCTGCCGGTCGGCGACGGCCAGTTCCTCTATCTGGCAACGGTGTTGGACCTGCATTCGAGGCGGTTGGCGGGCTGGTCGATCGCCGACCACATGCGCACCGAGTTGGTCATCGACGCCCTCAAGGCCGCTGCCGCGACCCGCGGCGGCAGCCTGGGCGGGGCCATCTTCCACAGCGACAACGGCGGGCAATACGCGTCGAAGGAGTTCGCCAAGGTCTGCCGGGAGTTGGGCGTGACCCGGTCGCGCGGAGCCGTCGGCACCAGTGCGGACAACGCCGCCGCGGAGGCGTTCAACGCGACGCTGAAGCGGGAGACCCTGCAGGGCGCGAAACGCTGGCCCGGAGCCCGCGCCGCCCGCCTCTCGGTCTTCCGATGGATCAACCGATACAACACCTGGAGGAGGCACTCCTCCCTCGACCACATGACCCCGATCGCCTACGAGCAGAGATCAGTTA
>NZ_JBHVVI010000302.1:0-1273 GCF_042883685.1 Kitasatospora sp. NPDC058190 | reverse complement strand
GCGTGTGTACAGCGCCGCCAACGCCGCCTGCAGCACCATGAACAGACTCGCACCCGAACGCCGCGCCAACTCCGCCAGAGCGGCGTGCAGTTCGGGGCTCAACTCCAGGCCGACGTGGTCCCCGTGCCAGCCCGCGACGGCGGGCCGCGGCCGGTCGGCGGGCAGTTGGAGCAGCTCCGGCAGCTCGGAGAGCTGTCGCTTCCAGTAGTCGAGCTGCTCGGCGAACCGGCTCTGCGGGTCGGCGGCGTCGCCGAGCAGGTCACGCTGCCACAGCGTGTAGTCGGCGTACTGCACCGGAAGGTCCGGCCGGCCCGGCGCACGCCCCTCGCTCCGGGCGGCGTAGGCCTCGGCCAGGTCGCGGGCCAGCGGACCGGTGGACCAGCCGTCGCCCGCGATGTGGTGCATCACCAGCAGCAGCACGTGCTCGTCCGGCGCGATCGCGAACAGCTCCGCCCGCAGCGGCGCTTCCGCCTCCAGGTCGAAGGGCCGCCGGGCGAACTCGGCGAGCCGGTCCGGCAGTTCGTCCTCCGACACCTCGGTCAGCCGTGCCCGGGGGCGGGCCTCGGCCGGGTCCAGGACGCGCTGGCAGGGTACGCCGTCGGCCTCCGGGAAGACCGTCCGCAGGCTCTCGTGCCGGGCCACCACGTCGACCAACGCCTGGTCCAGTGCCGCTCGGTCGAGTGTCCCGGTCAGTTGGAGTGCCAGCGGGATGTGGTAGGTCGCTGCGGCGGCGTCCATGCGGTGCAGGAACCAGAGCCGGCGCTGGGCGAAGGACAGCGGCACCGGCTCCGGCCGCTCGTGCACGGTCAGCGCCGGGCGGGCGCGGCCGGCCTCGGCCAGCGCCTCGGCCAGGCCCGCCACGGTGGGCGCCTGGAACAGCGCGCGCAGTCCCAGCTCCACACCGAGCACCGAGCGCACCCGCGCGGCCAGCCGGGTGGCGAGCAGCGAGTGCCCGCCCAGGCCGAAGAAGTCGTCGTCGACCCCGACCCGCGGCACGCCGAGCACCTCGGCGAACAGCTCGCACAGGATCTGCTCCTGCGGGGTGCGCGGCGCCCGCCCGGCCTCGGCCGAGCCGAGGTCGGGAGCGGGCAGCGCAGCCCGGTCCAGCTTCCCGTTCGGCGTCAGCGGCAGCGCGTCCAGCAGGACGAACGCGGACGGCACCAGGTAGTCGGGCAGCCGGTCGCGCAGGTGCGCCGCCAGCTCCGCGGGGCGGACGGCCGCGTCCGGACGGGCCGCCACGTAGCCGATGAGCCGGTCGTCCTGGGCCAGGACC
>NZ_JBHVVI010000301.1:0-1311 GCF_042883685.1 Kitasatospora sp. NPDC058190 | reverse complement strand
GTACAGCTGCCTAAAAATTATATGCTTATTCCCCAATGCCTCCGCTTTTTCCAAAGCTAAAGAAAAACAAGTCAATGCTTTATCTCTAGTTTCTAAATCCATATAATTTCCCGCGACTACAGTTAAACAATTAATTTCACGAACCATATAAATTGAATGCGTCTTATAAGCCTTATAAGTATCATAAGCAAGAGTGACATAATACATAGACATATGTGTCTGTTTCATGTGATAAAACACTTCGGACATCTTGTAATAGAATTCCGCTTTCTCTAACTCATCAGCAACTTGCTCCAAACGTTTCTCAGCTCGCCTATAGAACATGATAGCTTTAACAAATTCGCCCATTCTGAATTCATACATTCCTTGAAAAAAGTTGAAATAGTATTCAAGAAAGCCCGACATCTTTTTCCCTTGTCCTTCTACAGCTTTCAAATATTCAGAAGGCTCCAATGGTTTCTTAGAAGGTTGCACATAATCAAGCATCAATTGATGACGGAACTCCATCAATTGAAAATAAAGAACCGCTTGCTCATCTTCTTCCATAGCATCGATCTCTTTCCTAACCTCTTCCCTTAGAATCTCAGCCTCTTTCACATTGAATCTCTTTATATGCTTGTACCATTCATTGATCTTAACCGCTACAACTGGAGACGGTATGGCCGCCATCTACAATCACCCCTTATAAAACCAGTTTTATACTAAATGCTAGCACAAGATTTCCTAATAAAACCCTGTTTCTCCCTCGATATGTAAAATTTTCGGCATCTCGCAAACACTTTTGAAAATTCCTCGGCATCTAGCCATCAAATTTAAAAAGCATGACAGCAGACAAAACGAAAAAACGCATTTAAAGCCCTTATAAGCGTTTTTAACGCATTACCCCATTTCAAGTACCTGAACAAAAATAAAAGCGCTCAGAATCGAATCTGAACGCTCTCAACGGCATTTTTAAAATGAACGACATGTTTTTTTATACGTTTTATTTTCATCTTGCGTACTACCCCCCTGTTAGCATAGGGGATTCCCGTTTGGCTCTCGGTGCTTCGCTTTTCGTTGCCACTCGACGACTGCCGTCGTCTTCCGCTACGCACCTTCCGCCTAGAACTCTATTGTATCACTTTATAAGCCAATTCAAGGGCTTTTTTCTCAAACTTCTCATCTGTGATCTGACCAGATCCGTGCTGCCATAATAATTCTTCCTCGTCAGCTGTAAGATAAATTCCTTCAATGGCGTGTGTCGCTTTCGCATATCTCATGCCTTTTTCAAAACTTTCTCTTGTCATTTTCATCATCGAACCGCCTTTCTTG
>NZ_JBHVVI010000300.1:0-1357 GCF_042883685.1 Kitasatospora sp. NPDC058190 | reverse complement strand
CCTAGCCTGCGACGTGCACACCTCCAGTACAGCCAAGGAGATCCCCATGGACTTCGTCTCTGTCCGCATCATCACCGGCGACGTCGCGCGCCTCGAGAGGTTGGCACGCTGACGCCACGCACGGCCGCTCACGCGGGAGCCCTGGGATCCCAGGGCTCCCGATGAGCGCGGCCGCAGAGTCCAGGAGCGCCACCAGCCCCTGCCGCACCCCCGAGGACATCGATGACCTGGTGGAGGCATCGCAGCGGCGGACCGAGCACAGCCCAGCACATCCTCGTTGTTTTCGACGTGGTGAACCGGAGCCACTTGGGCAACGGAAGCGCGGCGGCCGACGTGGCCGGTGGTCGCCAGCAGCCGGTAGGTCTCCTCCCAGGTGGACAGGCGCTCGCGCTCGACTGCCGCCGTCAGCCTGTCCGCCGGATCCGCACGCCGCCGTTGACGGCCGATGCGGTGATGCTGCCGGCCGCGTCGTCCTGCTCATCCACCTCTATGGTGACGCCGCCGCCCGGGGAGTGCACCGAGACGCGGTACGGGCCGCGGTCCGGGACGTATATGAAGACACCGCCGCTCCCCGTGACGGCCCGCACGGTGGTCGGCTTCGCGGAGAACTTGGCGTCGATCCCCAGGTTGGTGGTCTCCAGATCGACCGTGGCAGAGGTCAGGCCGCTCGCGCGGATGCCGCCCTCGCCGGTCTTCGCGGTGATCTCCGCCGCCAACCCGGCGAGGACGATCCCACCGCTGCTGTTGGCCAACCGCACCACTGTTGCGGCGGGGACCTCGACGTCGTACCCGACGCCACAGTGGTCGTCCGGGCAGCGGTAGTCGAGGGTGAGCGTGCCGTCGATGACGCGGTGCTCGGTCGTCGGCGGCGTGGTCTGGTAGTCCTGATGCTCCGCCACCTTGACCGTGGCGGAGCCGCCGGTCACCCGGATCCGGCCGATGCCGCCCTGGATCACCAAGGTCCGTATCGGGTCGGCGACGCTGTAGCCGGCCTCCTGGTGCTGTTTGAACTCCGGCTCGGAGCACCTGCACATCGCACCCGCTGTGACGGCGATGACGGCGGTCCAGGTCAGCACGCGGCTCAGGCGGTTCATCTCGGTCCCCCGTGGTCAAGAGTTTTCGAGACCCAGAGTCTGCTCGGCCCCCCAGGCGGCGGGCCACCCGGCCCCCTGTTCCGGGGCGTCCAGCGGCTCTGCCACGAGGAGCCGCGTGCTCACCGCGAGACCGATGCCGTAGGTGATCTCCATGTCTTCGCGGTAGGGCCCGCAGTGCCTCAACTGGTGGGTGAGAGCCCGCGTCGACGCCCAGGGTCGCAGGGCCCTGGTCCGTGAGCGGGAGGAATACTGCCGACGGATCG
>NZ_JBHVVI010000299.1:0-1405 GCF_042883685.1 Kitasatospora sp. NPDC058190 | reverse complement strand
ACAGGAGGCCAGGATCCCGGCGACGGCCCCAGCGTCGATCGGGGCTGTGCTCGTGCTGGCGACGGTGAAAGCGGCCGGGGTGGCAGTCGAACGGGTAACGGACGGGCCGCTGCCGGGGACCACCGAGGCGCCGGCCGAGCCGGCGCCGGAGGCCGAGGCGGTGGGCGCAGCGGAGGGCTTGCCGTGGGCCGTGGGGGTGGGCGTGGAGGGGCCGGTTGCGGCGGTGGCCATTCCCCCCGCGGTCGCGATGGCTGCGGCGGTGGCGGTGGCGGCGATGAGCATGATCGGGCGGATACGCATGAATCCGTGTCCTTTCCTGCGGGCGTCCGGTTGACGCCTGCGCCCCTGTAGGTCTCCCGACGCCCGGCAGGTCGCACCCCACGCACGTGATCCAGGTCACAGGCCGTGGGTGCGACCCTGGGGCGGTGCTCGTGCGTACAGGGCGGGACGCTCCGCTCAGGACGCACGGCTCCACCGCCGCGGCCGAGGAGTGCTTCCTCGCGAGCCGCCTGTGCCGCGAGCTGTCGGACAGCCCCGGAGGAGAGGCCCTTGATGACCCCACAGGAGTTCGACGCGTTCTACGCGGCGTCCTTCTCCCGCCTGACCGGGCAGCTCTACGCGTTAACCGGCAACTGGTCCGAAGCGCAGGACGTGGTCCAGGAGGCCTTCATCCGCGCGTGGGACCGAAGGCGCACCTTCGACCCGGACAGCGCCCCGGAGGCATGGATCCGGACCACGGCCCGGCGGCTGGCCCTCTCCCGCTGGCGACGTCTGGCCCGGGGCCTGCACTTGGCCGGCCGCCACCACCGCCAAGAACCGCCCACCGTCGAACCGCCCACCGAGGAGCACCTGATGCTGGTCACCGCGCTACGCGACCTGCCCGAGGCACAGCGGAGCGCCCTGGTCCTGCACCACATGTGCGACCTCTCCGTCGAGCAGGTCGCGGCCGAGACCGGCGCCAGCGTCAGCGCCGTCAAGAGTCGCCTCGCCCGCGGCCGGGCCGCGCTCGCGGCCGGACTCGCCGACCGGACCCCGACCAGCGAGGAAGGAAAGCTCCGTGTCTGACCCCATCCACGACACCCTCGGCGACAGGCTGCGGCTGCTCGGCACGCAGATGCCCGCGCCGACCCTGCCCGCTGCGGAGATCCGCCGACGCGCCGACCGGCGCCGGCACCGCCGACACGCCCTCGCTGCGACCGCGGCCTGCACCGCGGCAGCCCTGTGCCTGGCTCTCCCGTCCGTGCTGCACTCACCGGGACCACAGAAAGGAGCAGCCACCACAGACGTCTCCTCCGTGCCTGCTTCCGTTCCGGCTTCCCCGCGTCCCCCGGCCGCTTTCACCGTCGCCAGCACGAGCACAGCCCCGATCGACGCTGGGGCCGTCGCCGGGATCCTGGCCTCCTGC
>NZ_JBHVVI010000298.1:0-1412 GCF_042883685.1 Kitasatospora sp. NPDC058190 | reverse complement strand
CTACAACTCGGGCCGAATAGAGGGGTTCACGAACCCGAACGCGATCCTGTGCGGCGTCATCGGCATGGGCAAGAGCGCGCTCGCCAAGTCGAGCGCGACCCGCGCCATCGCCCACGGCTACAAGATCTACGTGCCCTCCGACCCGAAGGGCGAGTGGTCGGGCCTGGCCGAGGCCCTCGGCGGGCAGACCATCGCGCTCGGCCCCGGCCTGCCGGGACGGCTGAACCCGCTCGACGCTCCGCCACAGCCGGACGGAGTGAGCGAGAAGGACTGGACCAACGAGCTCCGCAAGCGCCGCCTGCTCCTCCTGGCAAGCCTCGCGGCCACCGTCCTCAAGCGCGATCTGCTGCCGATGGAGCACACCGGCCTGTCCGCCGCCCTGGATCTGGCCGTCGCCGACGCCACCGCGAACAACACGGTGCCGCTGCTCGGCGACATTGCCCGCCTCCTCGGCACCCGCGAGCGCCTGGACGCCACCCTCGGCGACGAGGGACGCATCGGCCACGCCGCCGACGACCTCGCCCACGCCCTACGCCGCCTGGTCAGCGGCGACCTGTCCGGGATGTTCGACGCGCCCTCCACCGTGACGTTCGACCCGAACGCCCCGATGCTCTCCATCGACCTGTCCCGCCTGGGCAGCAGCGGCGACGACACCGCCCTCGTCCTCGCGATGACCTGCGCCTCGGCCTGGATGGAAGCCGCCCTCGCCGACCCCGCCGGCGGCAGGCGGTGGGTGATCTACGACGAGGCATGGCGAATCATGCGCCACCTCGGCCTGTTGGAGCGCATGCAGCAGCAGTGGAAGCTCAGCCGCGGCCTCGGCATCGCCAACCTCCTGATCCTGCACCGGCTTTCCGACCTGCTCTCCGCCGGCGACGCCGGATCGCGCGGGCGCGTCCTCGCCGAGGGCCTGCTCGCCGACTGCTCCACCCGCATCATCTACCGCCAGGAACCCGACCAGATCCAGGTGTCCATGTCCCTGCTCGGCCTCACCGGAGTTGAAGCCCAGGCCATCGCGGCACTCACCCGCGGCCGGGGCCTGTGGAAGGTGGCGGGCCTGAGCTTCATTGTGCAGCACCTCCTCCACCCGCGCGAACGCGAGCTCTACGACACCGACTTCCGACTCGCTGCCTGAGAAAGACGCCAACTGCCGTGTCTTACAACGACAACGAGTCCTATCTCGACCACTCCCACCTCACCCCGGCCGACTTCACCGCGTTCGAGCAGATCCTCGCCGCCCGCCGCGACTCCCGCCCCTCCCTCGGCTCCGACTGGGACCTCGTCCTTACCCACACCAGCAGCACCGGCAAGCAGTGGGAGTCCACCTACGCCCTGTTCCGGCCCTGCGGCGCCTTCGGCACTGCCGACGAGGTGTACGTGCGGGTGTACTTCGACGAGGCCGGCCGGGCCCC
>NZ_JBHVVI010000296.1:0-1547 GCF_042883685.1 Kitasatospora sp. NPDC058190 | reverse complement strand
TGTTGCCTCGTTCAACCCCTTGACCTGCGGCCTCACACGTAAACGCAACGGTGTTGTTGCTGAGCCCGTCGACATCGTCGAGTGGATGTTCCCCCGCCTCCCCCGCAGCGCCGGCCGCGCCCGCGTCCGCTTCATCCGGCAGGCCTTCGAGTGGAAGGTCCCCATCGACTCCGCCGAGACCGGCCTCATCCTCCTCAGCGAACTCGTCACCAACTCCTGCCGTCACGCCCGGGGTCCCCGCGACCGCATGATCGGCGTCCGCGTCCTCCTCCCGAACCCCTCCCTCCTCCGGATCGAGGTCTCGGACGCCAACTCCACTCTCCCGACCATCCGGAACGCCTCCCCCAACGACGAGTCCGGCCGGGGCCTCGAACTCGTCGCAGCCCTCGCCACCTCCTGGGGCGCGCACCCGCGCGGCGAGGGCCACATCGGCAAGACCACCTGGTGCGAACTCGCCCTCCCCACCCCCGCCAACCCCCACGGCGACTGACCGGCTACTTCACGGGCTTGGCCAACTCCCGTGCCAGCGACACCGCGTCAGGGAACTCCCCTGACTTGTCGGCGTTGACCAGGAGGTCCAGCACTCGGTCGCCGATGCGGACGAGGATCGTCTCGGTGCCCAGGTAGCCCCCCTCCGGGAGCATCTTGAAGTCCAGTGCCTCGTCGCCCAGTCCGGCCACCGGCTTGGCGACGAGGCGTATCTCGATATCGCTGTGGCCCTGGCCCGTGCCCTTCTCGGTGAACGACGGGCAGCGCGCCGCGAAGTCCCTGATCACACCCAGCTGCTTCGCCGCGTCGCCGGCGCGGAAGGAGGCCACGGTCACCCCGGCGGCGTGCTCGCCGTCGGTGGACCTTATGTCCTGACGGGCGTACGCCGCGTAGCCGTCCAGCACCGTCAGGTTGTTCATGACGCTGCACGGCGCCGTGGGCCCCAACCCCGTGGTGGCGGAGAGCACCTGCGATCCGCTGTCCGACGGGGTGCTGGGGCCGTACTTGCTGTTGAGGGTCCAACCCGACGGGACGGTCTCCTCGATGGGCAGATACGCCCTGAGGGCGCTCCCGAGGACGATCGACGGATCCACGACCGGGGCGGTCAGGGTGGGCGTCGGGGCCGGCAGGATGGGGTATCGGGTCGGGAAGTCCGTCACAGTCACCTTGACTGTCGGGGCGACGGATATCGCCTCCGTCGGGCCGACCGCCTTCGGTGAACCTTCACTGGAACACCCGGCCACGGCGGCCAGAGCGAGCAGGACCCCCGCCGCCACCGGAACTCGCACCTTGGCCATGGTGAACCTCGCTTCCTTCGCGCTGACATGACAGATGGTCACCAACGCTACCGTGCCGACGCCAACCGCTGCTCGGCCTTCCGTTCCCCCTCATGCCCGCGCGAGAAGTCGGACCGGCCGACTTCTCGCGCTCCTCCGGGCGTCCCCGTCCCCCTCGCCTTCGGGCTCTGTCTCAGACAATCTGATTCCATGAGGCTGATGACTGCAACACCGTTGCGTTTACGTGTGAGGCCGCAGGTCAAGGGGTTGAACGAGGCAACG
>NZ_JBHVVI010000295.1:0-1586 GCF_042883685.1 Kitasatospora sp. NPDC058190 | reverse complement strand
AGCTTTCCGTTTAACCTCGCAGGTCACCCGACCTGCTGATCTGCGCTTCTTCCCGGGACAGCGGAGGCGGCCGTTCTCCACGCTTCGAGATGTCGAGTCACGAAGCACGAGAGAACGGCCGCTGCGTATGAGTCTCCCCCTCGACCCGCCCGCAGGCGACGGGTTGGGCATCTTGTCCCGCTTTCGGGTTGAGTTCTACGACTGCCTGTACACCCGCGCTGACGCGCTCTTCGAGCTGACGGACGCGGTGCTGTGCACGGACGGGCCGGTGAAGACGCTGGTCGAGTTGTCGCTCGCGGCCGAGCATCGGCGCGGGCACGGCGCGATGTACCAGGCACTGGACCGGGGCTGGCTGGAGCCGACCCGGCTGCGCCGCACGCTGGCCGGGCTGCCGTTGCCACGGCTCGCGGACGGGAGGATCGCGCTGGCGGTGGACGTCTCCAACTGGCTCCGGCCCGACGCCCCGACGAGCGATGAGCGCCTGTTCTGTCACGTCTACGGCCGCGGCCGCAGTGCCGACCAGTTCGTCCCTGGCTGGCCGTACTCCTTCGTCGCCGCGCTGGAGTCAGGGCGCACGTCGTGGGTCGGGCTGCTGGACGCGGTCCGGCTGGGGCCGGCCGACGACGCGACCGCCGTCACCGCGGCCCAGCTGCGTGAGGTCGTCGACCGTCTGATCGCGGCAGGCCACTGGCACCAAGGCGATCCGGACATCCTGATCGTCATGGACGCCGGCTACGACGTGACCCGGCTGGCCTACGTCCTTTGCGACCTGCCGGTCGAGCTGATCGGCCGACTGCGCTCGGACCGGGTCATGCTCCGCGACCCGGGCGAGCCCCACTCCGGCCCCAAGGGTGGGCGTCCGCGCCGGCACGGCGGGGTCTTCACCTTCGCCAAGCCCGACAGCTGGCACACCCCGGACGCGGCCACGAGCACGGACACCGACCGCTACGGCAAGGCCGAGGCGCGATCGTGGGACCGGATACACCAACGCCTGCAAAAGCGCGGCCCGTGGCTGGACCACGAGGGCGAAATCCCGCTGATCCACGGCACGTTGGTCCGCCTCAAGGTCGAGCGCCTGCCCGGCGAACGGGATGCGAAACCGCTATGGCTGTGGTCCTCCGCCACCGGCATCGACACCGCTCACCTGGACCGGATCTGGCGCACGTTCCTGCGCCGCTTCGATCTTGAACACACATTCCGGCTGATGAAGCAGACGCTCGGGTGGACCGCCCCGCGCTTTCGCAACGCGAGCACCGCAGATCTATGGACCTGGCTCGTCATCGCCGCGCACACCCAACTCCGTCTCGCCCGCCCCCTCGCCGAGGACCTGCGTCGCCCCTGGGAGAAACCCGCCCTGCCGAACAGGCTCACGCCCGCCCGGGTCCGACGCGGGTTCCGCAACATCCGCGCGAAGACGCCCTGCCCGGCAGCCGTGCCGCAACCGACACGACCTGGCCCCGGCCGCCCGCCCGGTGCGAGGAACCGCAGGTCGGCACCCCGCCACGGCGTCGGGAAGACCGTCAAACGCGAACCCACGCTCGAAGCCCACCGCGCCAAGATCGCAGCAGCCGCTTAAAAATCAAGCT
>NZ_JBHVVI010000294.1:0-1617 GCF_042883685.1 Kitasatospora sp. NPDC058190 | reverse complement strand
GCGACGGGCCCCCGCACGGGATCCGGTGCGGGGCCCCTTCGCATGACTGCCGTCGGGTCAGGCGCTCTTCTCGCGGCGCTCGCGCTTGATCATGTCGCGCGGGACGAGGGTGGGGATGGCGTGCTTGGAGACCACGTCCCCGGTGACCACCACGCGGGCGACGTCCTGGCGCGAGGGGACCTCGTACATCACGGACATCAGCACCTCCTCCATGATGGCCCGCAGACCGCGCGCGCCGGTGCCGCGCAGGATCGCCTGGTCGGCGATCGCCTCCAGCGCGTCCCGGGAGAACTCCAGCTCCACGCCGTCCAGTTCGAAGAGCTTGCGGTACTGCTTGACCAACGCGTTCTTCGGCTCGGTGAGGATCTGCAGCAGCGCCTCGCGGTCGAGGTTGTGCACGCTGGTGATCACCGGCAGACGGCCGATGAACTCGGGGATCATGCCGAACTTCACCAGGTCCTCGGGCATCACCTGGCGGAAGTGGTCGCTGGCGTCCGACTCGCGCTTGGAGCGGATGTTGGCGCCGAAGCCGATGCCCTTGGCGCCCGCGCGGCCCTCGATGATCCGCTCCAGGCCGGCGAACGCGCCGCCGACGATGAACAGCACGTTGGTGGTGTCGATCTGGATGAACTCCTGGTGCGGGTGCTTGCGCCCGCCCTGCGGCGGCACCGAGGCGGTGGTGCCCTCCAGGATCTTCAGCAGCGCCTGCTGCACGCCCTCGCCGGAGACGTCGCGGGTGATCGACGGGTTCTCGCTCTTGCGGGCGACCTTGTCGATCTCGTCGATGTAGATGATCCCGGTCTCGGCCTTCTTGACGTCGTAGTCGGCCGCCTGGATCAGCTTGAGCAGGATGTTCTCGACGTCCTCGCCGACGTAGCCGGCCTCGGTCAGCGCGGTGGCGTCCGCGATCGCGAAGGGCACGTTCAGCATCCGGGCCAGGGTCTGCGCCAGCAGGGTCTTGCCGGAGCCGGTGGGGCCCAGCAGCAGGATGTTCGACTTGGCCAGCTCGATGGCGTCCTCGCGGCCGTTGCCGCCGCTGCGCCCGGCCTCACCGGCCTGGACCCGCTTGTAGTGGTTGTAGACGGCCACCGACAGCGCCTTCTTGGCGAGGTCCTGCCCGACCACGTACTGGTCCAGGAACTCGTAGATCTCGCGCGGCTTCGGCAGTTCCTCGAAGCGGACCTCGGAGGTCTCGGCGAGTTCCTCCTCGATGATCTCGTTGCACAGGTCGATGCACTCGTCGCAGATGTACACGCCTGGGCCGGCGATCAGCTTCTTCACCTGCTTCTGCGACTTGCCGCAGAACGAGCACTTGAGCAGGTCGCCACCGTCTCCGATGCGTGCCACGAGGTGCTTCCCCTTCGCCAGGGGCCCCGCAGGGGTTCCGGGGCCTGGTGCTGTGGACCGTCCGCGCCGACGGCGCTCGGTCTCGCTATCCGACGGTACTCTGCCGGGCCGGTGATTCCGTCCTCTTCGCCGGGTCTGCCCTACGCCCTGGGCGAATTGATACCGAACAGATGCCGTGCCAGAGCCCGCCGACGGGTCGGGGGGGGGGGGGCGGCCCCGGGGGCGGGCCCCCCCCCCCCGGCCCGCCCCCCGCGGGGGGGTATAAAAAAA
>NZ_JBHVVI010000293.1:0-1650 GCF_042883685.1 Kitasatospora sp. NPDC058190 | reverse complement strand
GTCACCGACTGACCCGGGTCCCGGCCGGCCACGCGGGGCAGCGGGCCGGTGCGCGGCCGGTCAGGGCGTCTGCCGGGCCTCGGCGTCAGCGGCGGCGACCACCGCCCGCAGCAGGCCCGGGAAGCGGCCCTCCAGCTCCTGCGTGCGCAGCGCGTTCATCTTGGTGGTGCCGACGTAGTACTGGCGCAGCACGCCTGCCGCGCGCAGCACCGAGAAGTGGTGGCTGGAGGTGGAGCGTCCCACGGGCAGGTCGAAGGAGCCGCAGCTCAGATCGCAGGGCGCGTGCGCGAGGGTGCGCACCACCGTCCTGCGGGCCGGATCGGCGAGGGCCTCCAGTACCTGTTGGACGCTCACGTCTTCCACGCCGGGGTGCACGATCACCCGTTGTGCCGCGCGTGTCCGTCCCACACCCACCACCTCTTCCCAAGCCCAGACCCCCGTCCGTTGTCACCAACAGCCGCCTACCGTGCGCGACTTCACGCCAGACGCTACTACGGCGACGGGCCCCGTCACGCCCGCCCCCCTCACGCCCGCCGCGGCACCTGCGTGACGCTCGCGCGGCTTCGTGCCCGGCCCGCACGCGTGCACGCCGCCGGGACACGCACCGCCGGGACGCGTACCGCGTGGACATGTACCGCCCGGACGCGTACCGCGTGGGCGTGTGCCGTGCGGGTGTGCCGTTGGTTCGGCGTCTTCCGGTGAGGCGGGCCGGGCCGGTGTGCCGCTGGTGTGCGGATCCGGCTGTCCGGGGGGTCTGGGGCCTTGCGTGGGGGTGTTGTCCTGCCCCTCACCTTTTTCGGGTTCTTGTGGTCTGCCTGGGGGTGGGTGCCTTTTGGGGCGGTGGGGTGGGCAGGCCCTGTGGTCCCGGGGTCGGGCGGATTCGAAGGGGTGGCGGGGTCGTGTCCGGCGGGTCGTCATCTGTGGGTGGGTCCGTGTTCTGTGCTGGTTGGTGTTGGTCGGTGGTGGCTGAGGTAGGTGAGGACGGCGAGGACGCGGCGGTGGCCGCTGTCGGTGGGTGAGAGGCCGAGTTTGGTGAAGATGTTGCCGATGTGTTTGTGGACGGCGTTGTCGGTGATGACGAGGCGGGTGGCGATGGTGGGGTTGTCCTGGCCTTCGGCCATCAGGGCGAGGACTTCTCTTTCGCGTGGTGTCAGGGAGGCGATCGGGTCGCGGGTGTGGCGGGTGAGGAGTTGTCCGATGACTTCGGGGTCCATGACGGTGGCGCCGGCGGCGACCCGCTGTAGTGCGTCGGTGAACTCGCTGACCCGGCTCACCCGGTCTTTGAGGAGGTAGCCGATGCCGCCGCGGCCGTCGGAGATCAGCTCGCCGGCGTAGCTGTGTTCGACGTACTGGGACAGGACGAGTACGGGCAGGCCGGGGTGGCGGCGGCGGGCGTGGATGCCCTCGTCGCGGTAGGTCGGGGGCAGTCGCACGTCGACGATGGTGGCGTGGGGGCGGTGTTCGGCGATGGCGGTGGCGAAGCCGGGGGCGTCGTGGGTGATCGCGTACACGTGGAAGTCCTTGGCGGTCAGCAGCAGTTCCAGCCCGGAGGACTACAGGACGTTGTCCTCGGCGATCACGACTCGCATGCCAGGCTCACCGCGATGGTGGTCGGGCCGCCGATGGGGCTGTTGAGGTGTATGGTGCCGT
>NZ_JBHVVI010000292.1:0-1669 GCF_042883685.1 Kitasatospora sp. NPDC058190 | reverse complement strand
TCAGTCGCCTTGATCCCGGTGGGTACGCCTTGCGGGCGTGAAAACATGGGTGCGGTGCCTGCCCGCCGACCCCGGTGTTCTCTTGGGCCGTTGAGCCCGTAGGTCAGTCTGGTGCTGGGGCCGTAGTGGGGCCACGCACTGTTGCTTTCGAGCACGCCGGTCAGATTCTCGCTCCCCCTCGGTCCCTTGGGCAGGCACCGCCCTTGGTACGGATGCCGATACGAGGAGGGGCCGCTGATGGCGGAGGACGACGGGGCCGAGGAGATCGAGCACGCCGCGGAGTTGGTGGAGCGCGTCGCGGCGATCGACATCGCCAAGGCGTCCGGCATGGTCTGCGTGCGGGTGCCGCACGAGGACAAGCCGGGCAAGCGCGTCCAGCGGGTCTTCCACGTGGCCGCGACCAGCGGCGCGATCCTGGACCTGGGCGATCACCTGGTCTGCCAGGGCGTGACCCGGGTCGTCATGGAAGCCACGTCGACCTACTGGAAGCCGTTCTTCTTCCTGCTCGAGGCCCGGGGCCTGGAGTGCTGGCTGGTCAACGCCCGTGACGTGAAGAACGTCCCAGGGCGGCCGAAGACCGACAAGCTGGACGCGGTATGGCTGGCCAAGCTCGCCGAGCGGGGCATGCTCCGCGCCTCGTTCGTGCCGCCGAAGCCAGTCCGCGAGCTGCGTGACCTCACCCGCTCCCGCGCGGTCCTCACCCACGAGCGCACCCGTCACAAGCAGCGCGGGGAGAAGCTCCTCGAGGACGCCCAGATCAAGCTCTCCACGGTGCTCTCCGACATCTACGGGGTCTCCGGCCGAGCGATGCTGGAGGCCCTGATCGCCGGCGAGCGCAGTCCCAAGGCCCTCGCCGACCTGGCCCACGGCACCGTCAAGGCCACGCCCACCGTCCTGGCCGAGGCCCTGCGCGGGCAGTTCGACGAACACCACGCGTTCATGCTGCGGATGCTGCTGGACACCATCGACCATCTGAACGTGCAGATCGACAGGCTCACCGCCCGGATCACCACGAAGTTCGCCGAACTGGCGGATCAACGGCCGGACACCGACGACGGCGGTGACGACGGACCCGGTCAGGGTCTGCTGCTACCCCTGACCGACGTCGAGCGCCTGGACGAGATCCCCGGCATCGGCCCGGGAACCGCCCAGGTCATCCTCGCCGAGATCGGCCTGGACATGAGCGTCTTCCCCACCGCCGGCCACCTGGTCTCCTGGGCCAAACTCTCCCCGCGCACGATCCAGTCCGGTGGCAAGCACACCAGCGGCCCCACAGGGAAGGGCAACCCCTGGCTACGCGGTGCACTCGGCGAAGCCGCCGTCTCCGCCGCTCGCACCGACACCTTCCTCGGCGCCCGCTACCGACGCCTGGTCAAACGCCGAGGCCACATGAAGGCCCTGGTCGCCGTCGCCCGCTCGATCCTGGTCTCCGTCTGGCACTTGATGAGCAACCCCCGCGCCCGCTACCGCGAGCTCGGCGCCGACTTCCACACCCGCAACCTCGACCCCGCCCGCAAGACCCGCGACCTCGTCCGCCAGCTGAAAGCCCTCGGCCACGACGTCACCCTGACCCCCGCGACCATCTGACCGACCCGGCCACAGCCCGCCGACACCGACCGCCGACGGGCTACCTCGTGCTGCCCGGCCAACCCCCTGGTTTTCCGGTCAG
>NZ_JBHVVI010000291.1:0-1774 GCF_042883685.1 Kitasatospora sp. NPDC058190 | reverse complement strand
GCTAGTCCCGGACTTCGCACATGGGGTTTTAGGTCTCCAGCCAGCGGGGTCGGGTTTCGTCAATGCTGAGGAGTTCGAGCAGGTGTGCTTGGACTCCTCGGTTGATGAGGACGGTGGGTGGGCTGGTCGCGGTGCCGGGCCGGAGCATCAGGCTGGCCAGGTGGTAGAAGATCATGCGGCCGGTGGGACGGACGGCGCGGTTGTCGGGGTAGAGGCCGCGCATGGTCTGCTCGGGGCCCAGGGCCTGGCGCACCTGACGTTCGATCAGGCAGAACACGAGCAGGGCCAGGCAGATCACGGTGATCAGGGCGGCGATGCGCCGGTTGTGTTGCAGGAAGACCGGGGCGACCGCGAGGGGGCCCTTGAAGTCGTGGTAGCGGCGTTCGACGACGGCTTGGCCCTTGTAACGCAACAACACCTGTTCGGCGGTGGCCTGTTCGGGGGTGAGATTGGTCAGCAATGCGTACCAGCCGTCGACGGCCGCCTGGGCGGCCAGGACGTCCTGGTCGAAGTGCCATTCCAGGACGGGCCGGCCGTCAGGGTCGGCGGTGATCGTGGTCCGCAGGCAGTCCTCGACGCGGCGGGTCTTGGCGATCACGCCGATCCGGGCGGCGATCTTCTCGGCCGTGCCGTAGAAGCGCCCTCCGGCGCCGCGCCGGAGCTTGTCCAGGTCCTCGGTCGCGTGGGCCAGCCGTTTGGCGCGGGCGGCCTGCTGGCCGCGGGCGTTGCCGCTGGAGTGGACCAGGATCCTGCGCAGGGTGTGCACCGGGTCGCTCTTGCGCCGCCCGGGCAGGGTATGGGTGTCCTCCAGCACACGGTAGATCTCACGTCGGTCGGTGGGTTTGCCCGCGTCCCGGTCCGGGACGTAGGCCACGACCTGCGCATCTTCGAGGTTCAAGGCGGCATAGACCTCGTCGGGGACCTTCGCGGCCGGGGCGGGGGCGATGAAGACGACCTTCGCGTCCAGCAGGGCGGTGACGTTGGAATGGGACACGAGCTTGGAGTCGGCGACCAGCAGGAAGTCCCGCCGGTCGGCCGTCTTGCGCAGGGCGTTCATCGCGCCGACGACTTGGGCGACCTCGCCCGCGCCGCCGTCGTAGACGCGGTGGAAGAGTGGGACGCCGCCGTCACCGCTGACCGCGAGACCGGCCTGGATCTGCTTCAGATCGACCCGGCGGTCCTTGGGGTGACCGTACTTGACCTGCGGGAACCGCTCGTCCTGGTCGTCGTAGGCGCCGAAGAGGGACATCGAGGTCATGTCCCAGTGGATCCGGGACACGTCGATACCGAACTCGGCGATGGCCCGCGCGCCGACCGTGCCGACCAACTCGTCCAGGTGCGGCGCGATCGCGTCCAGTGCGCGGGCGAGCCGGTCATCACCCAGCAGGTCCGGCTGGACGCCGAAGACCTCCTCCACGGCCCATTCCCGGGCCCAGTCGCCCACGCGGACCAGCGGCGCCGGGGCGGACAGCCGGTTGGCGACCATCACCTCGATCACCTGGCCGTGCGTGAGGTGCGCGACCTCGCGGATCGGGCACAGCCCGTCGACGATCCCGGCCACGTCCAGCCGGCGCAGAAACTCGGCAGAGGCAGGCAGAGCGCCCAGACGCCTCTCCACCACAGGCGCGAACTCCACCGTCATCCGAGGACGGTGCACCCGTGAGCGACGTGAACGAGATATCGGCATGCCGGGCTCAACGACCGGCACCCCACCGGGGTACCGGTCGCATCACCAGTTCATCCGAACCAGTCATGTGCGAAGGACGGGGCTAGT
>NZ_JBHVVI010000290.1:0-1832 GCF_042883685.1 Kitasatospora sp. NPDC058190 | reverse complement strand
CTGAGGACAAGCCCTCGGCCTATTAGTACCGGTCAACTCCACCCCTCACAGGGCTTCCATATCCGGCCTATCAACCCAGTCGTCTACTGGGAGCCTTACCCTCTCAAGGAGGTGGGAGTGCTCATCTCGAAGCAGGCTTCCCGCTTAGATGCTTTCAGCGGTTATCCCTCCCGAACGTAGCCAACCAGCCATGCCCTTGGCAGGACAACTGGCACACCAGAGGTTCGTCCGTCCCGGTCCTCTCGTACTAGGGACAGCCCTTCTCAACACTCCTACGCGCACAGCGGATAGGGACCGAACTGTCTCACGACGTTCTAAACCCAGCTCGCGTACCGCTTTAATGGGCGAACAGCCCAACCCTTGGGACCTACTCCAGCCCCAGGATGCGACGAGCCGACATCGAGGTGCCAAACCATCCCGTCGATATGGACTCTTGGGGAAGATCAGCCTGTTATCCCCGGGGTACCTTTTATCCGTTGAGCGACGGCGCTTCCACAAGCCACCGCCGGATCACTAGTCCCTACTTTCGTACCTGCTCGACCCGTCAGTCTCACAGTCAAGCTCCCTTGTGCACTTACACTCAACACCTGATTGCCAACCAGGCTGAGGGAACCTTTGGGCGCCTCCGTTACCCTTTAGGAGGCAACCGCCCCAGTTAAACTACCCACCAGACACTGTCCCTGATCCGGATCACGGACCCAGGTTAGACATCCAGCACGACCAGAGTGGTATTTCAACGGCGACTCCACAACAACTGGCGTTGCTGCTTCACAGTCTCCCACCTATCCTACACAAGCCGAACCGAACACCAATATCAAGCTATAGTAAAGGTCCCGGGGTCTTTCCGTCCTGCTGCGCGAAACGAGCATCTTTACTCGTAATGCAATTTCACCGGGCCTATGGTTGAGACAGTCGAGAAGTCGTTACGCCATTCGTGCAGGTCGGAACTTACCCGACAAGGAATTTCGCTACCTTAGGATGGTTATAGTTACCACCGCCGTTTACTGGCGCTTAAGTTCTCAGCTTCGCCCCGACGAATCAGAGCTAACCGGTCCCCTTAACGTTCCAGCACCGGGCAGGCGTCAGTCCGTATACATCGCCTTACGGCTTCGCACGGACCTGTGTTTTTAGTAAACAGTCGCTTCTCGCTGGTCTCTGCGGCCACCCCCAGCTCAGAGTGCAAGACTCGTCACCAGGAATGGCCCCCCTTCTCCCGAAGTTACGGGGGCATTTTGCCGAGTTCCTTAACCATAGTTCACCCGAACGCCTCGGTATTCTCTACCTGACCACCTGAGTCGGTTTGGGGTACGGGCCGCCATGAAACTCGCTAGAGGCTTTTCTCGACAGCATAGGATCATCCACTTCACCACAATCGGCTCGGCATCAGGTCTCAGACTATGTGCTACGCGGATTTGCCTACGTAACGTCCTACACCCTTACCCCGGGACAACCACCGCCCGGGCTGGACTACCTTCCTGCGTCACCCCATCGCTCACCTACTACCCCGTTGGGTCACCGGCTCCACCACTTCCCTTTGCCCGAAGGCTCCGGGACGGCTTCACGGGCTTAGCATCAAGAGGTTCAGCGTTGGCGCTTCAAAGCGGGTACGGGAATATCAACCCGTTGTCCATCGACTACGCCTGTCGGCCTCGCCTTAGGTCCCGACTTACCCTGGGCAGATCAGCTTGACCCAGGAACCCTTGGTCAATCGGCGCAAGAGTTTCCCACTCTTGTATCGCTACTCATGCCTGCATTCTCACTCGTATACCGTCCACGACTCGATTCCTCGGCCGCTTCACCCGGCACACGACGCTCCCCTACCCATCACAGCA
>NZ_JBHVVI010000289.1:0-1854 GCF_042883685.1 Kitasatospora sp. NPDC058190 | reverse complement strand
CAGTACCGCTCCGACCTCCTCGACGGCTTCCTCACCGGGACCGGACTCTCCCTAGACCTCCCACCGCCATCACCTTGAAGCGCCGAGGTCAGTAACGGGCATGCCGCCCTCGCGGTCGCGTCGTGATCCCCATCGCGCCGGTGCGGCAGCAGGAGGGACAGGAATGTTCGAAACGGGGGAGGCGTGACGATGCGAGACCAGCTCCTCGGGGACCGCTACCGGTTGGTGCGGCAGCTCGGCGAGGGCGGAATGGGGCAAGTATGGGAGGCGCAGGACGAGACGCTGGGCCGGAACGTCGCGGTCAAGGTGATCTCCCTACTCGCCGGTGGCGGAAGCCGCGGCGACGAGGCCCGCGCCAGATTCCTGCGCGAGGCACGGATCACCGCCCAACTGCAGCACCCCAACATCGTGACCATCCACGACCTCGGCGAGACCAGCGCGGGAAACGAACGGGTCCCGTTCCTGGTGATGGAACTGGTCCGAGGCGATGGCCTGGACACGATGCTGCGCCGAGGTGTCGTCACCCTGGTGGACGCGGCCCGATGGGGCGCGCTGATATCTGACGCGCTTGCTGTGGCGCACGCAGCCGGAATCATGCACCGGGACATCAAGCCGTCCAACATCCTCATCACGCCTTCCGGCACCGTGAAAGTCCTCGACTTCGGCATCGCGAGGGCAGCCGACCCCTACGCGACCGCAGACCGCCTCACCCAGACCGGCTTCATCGTGGGCACACCCCCCTACATGGCGCCCGAACAAGCACGCGGCTTCCCAGAACCGCGCAGCGACCTGTACGCCCTCGGCTGCCTCCTCTTCGAGCTGATCACAGGCCAGCTGCCCTTCCAGGCCCCCGACACCCTGGGATACCTCTCGGCACACCTCACCCAAGAACCGCCCACACCCAGCTCGGTATCCACCGGCGTCCCCTCCGCGTGGGACGACCTCGTGCTGAGGCTGCTGGAAAAGGACCCCGACCAGCGCTACCCGAACGCCACCGACCTCTCCCAGGCACTACGACACCTCGACCGCACACCCGAACCCGCCGGAGGCCCCGCGCCACCAGCAGGAGGGGCCACCCAACCCCCCTCCACGACAGCGACGACCCCACTCCCGCCCGTGGCCCCCACCCGCAGAGCAAGTAGCCTCCCCCCACGGCCGGTCACCGCATCGACGCATACCCCAGCACGCCGTGGCCGCGCGACACGGTTCGTCCGCCCGGTATGCCTATGGTTACTCCTCCTCGCCTCACTGGCCGGCCCGCCAGCGCTCGGGGTTCTGGTCGAACTGGCGGTCATCTGGGCGTTCACGACAGTACTCACACCGCGCTCCAGAGGCCTGACGCGCGGGACGGGGTACGTGGCCGTGGCGGCCATCGCTGTGCAGCTCGTAACGGCTGTGATCAATTTGTGGGATGATCTTTCTTATGGCCTCTCAATATGGTGGCCCTACCTCATGATGATCGTCCCGACCATCGCGGCGTACTGCTACCGCGACATCAAGACCCGGCGTGCGGCAAGTTCGAGCTCCTCGACATGAACAACCGGCTCGTGATCACGCACACGACTTCGGACATCCATGCAGGCGACTTCGGAAATTGACAGCACGGCCGTTGTCGGCCCCGACCAGTCGAATGACTCGTGGGGGCCGAATCGGTCGATTCCGCCCCCACCCGTCAATCCAATCGGGACGGCCCGCCCACCTGCGGTAACGGCGCGCCGATCCATTCGAGTCCGGCCCGTCTTTCAGCCTCCCCATTTCGGGCTCTTGTGCTGGATCTGTGGGTCGGATCATGTGAGTTGGCGTCGGGGCAGGGTGGGGCGGTTGCCGCCGAGGCAGAGCATGACGAGGGCGATG
>NZ_JBHVVI010000288.1:0-1859 GCF_042883685.1 Kitasatospora sp. NPDC058190 | reverse complement strand
GTGTATGAGGGTGATTCAGGTACCGGTCCGGTGGCGTGGTGGACGGACCTGGGGTTGTTGGTGAACGGCGATCCGGCGCTGGTGTGGGGACTGCTGGACTCGGGGACGGGTCCGGAGGCTCGTTTGGTGGCGGAGGTGTATCGGGCGTCGGCACATGTGCACCGGGATGCGACGGCGGGGGTGCGTCGGCAGTTGCTGGCGCTGGATGCGGCCCGGTACGGGGACATGGAGTTGGCGGCGCGGATCAGTGCCGTTGCGGTGGCGGGCGAGCCTGCGCCGCGGTGGCAGGTGGAGTGGTCCACCGGCAGCCAGGTTGACGCCCGGTCTGTTGACGCCCGGCTCCGGCACGCCATAGACGGCGGCGCTGTGACCGAGTTGGCGACGGCGGTGGTGGACGGCCGGCCGGTCGCCGTCACGGACGGTAACGAAAATGCCCTATGGATGTGGGACCTGGTCACCGGCGAGCCGATCGGCGATTACCTGGACAACCACGGCCGCGTGTGTGCGTTGGCGACAACCACGCTGGAGGGCCGCCCGGTCGCCGTCTCCGGCGAGGAGAGGGCTGTGTGGGTATGGGACCTGGCCACCGGCGAGCCGATCGGCGACACACCCGAGCACGAAGACGTGCGGGAGGAAGACGACACCGACATCTTCGTGTGTGCGATGGCGACAACCACGCTGGAGGGCCGCCCGGTCGCCCTCACCAGCAGCGTGGAAGGGCCGGTGCGGGTGTGGGACCTGGCCACCCGCGAACAGATCGGCGCCCTCCCGCACGGCCGCCACGTCGAGTCGCTGGTCGCGACGGCGGTGGTCGAGGGCCGGCCTGTCGCCGTCACCGACGGCAACGAAGGGACAGTACGGGTATGGGACCTGGCCACCGGCGAGCAGACAGGCGCCCTCCCGCACGACCGCACGGTGTCCGCCCTGGCGACGAGCGTCATGGACGGCCGTCCGGTCGCCGTCACCGGCGACGACCAGGGGACGCTGCGGGTGTGGGACCTGGCCACCCGCCAGCAGACCGGCGAGCCCTGGAAAGGCCATCGCACGAAGCTACGTGCCGTGGCCACCGCGGAGGTCGAAGGCCGGCCGGTCGCCGTCACCGTCGACGAGAACTCGACGGTACGGGTTTGGGACCTGGCCACCCGGCAGCAGATCGGCGAGCCCCTGCACGACACAGGCGATCGCCTGGACGTGTTGGCGGTGGCCACCGGGGAGGTCGAAGGCTGTCCGGTCGCCGTCACCGGCGGCGATTACGGAACGGTGTGGGTATGGGACCTGGCCACCGGCCAGCAGATCGGCAACCCCTTGCAAGGCCACGGCGAAGACATCTCGGGGGTGGCAACCGGCGAGGTGGAAGGCCGTCCGGTCGCCGTCACCGGCGGCAAGGACGGGATGGTGCGGGTGTGGGACCTGGCCACCGGCGAGCCGGTCGGCGAGCCCCTGCATGGCCAAGGCCGTCCCCTGGGAGTGTTGGCGGTGGCCACCGGGGAGGTGGAAGGCCGGCCGGTCGCCGTTGCCGGTGACGAGGATAAGACGGTGCGGGTGTGGGACCTGGCCACCCGCCAACAGATCGGCGAGGCACTGCCAATCCCCGTCGGCGACGTGTTGGCGGTAACGACCACGGCCGCCGTCACCGGCGGCAGAGACGGGATGGTGCGGGTGTGGGACCTGGCCACCGGCCAGCCGATCGGCAACCCCCAGCAAGGCCACACCGGCTGGGTGCGGGCGGCGGCAACCGCGGTGGTGGAGGGCCGGCCGGTCGCCGTCACCGGCGGCGAGGACGGGACGGTGCGGGTGTGGGACCTGGGCACCGGCGCGCCGATCGGCGACCCCCTGGAAGGCCACACGCAAGGGGTGAG
>NZ_JBHVVI010000287.1:1306-1879 GCF_042883685.1 Kitasatospora sp. NPDC058190 | reverse complement strand
CACCAGGACCCGATGCGCGGTGGCCGGGTTGAGTCGCAGCAGATAGGCGATGCGGGCCGGGCCCCAGCGGCGAAGGACACGGACCTTGACGATGCGCCGCTCGGTGCGGACAGGGAGCCTGCGCGGGCTGCGGTGCGGGCGGCTGGACCGGTCACTCATGCCGGCCTCGCCCAGCGTGCGGTAGCGGTCCGCCCAGCGCTTGGCCGTCGTCGGCGAGACCTGGAAACGCTCGG
This sequence comes from Kitasatospora sp. NPDC058190, assembly GCF_042883685.1. Classification (NCBI taxonomy): domain Bacteria; kingdom Bacillati; phylum Actinomycetota; class Actinomycetes; order Kitasatosporales; family Streptomycetaceae; genus Kitasatospora; species Kitasatospora sp. NPDC058190. The sequence goes on along the minus strand of NZ_JBHVVI010000287.1, from coordinate 1,646 downwards.
CGGCCCTGCGCAGGGGCCAGCCGTCCTCGACCACACAACGGGCCAGGCGCAGGCGTCCGGTCTCGGTCAGCGGTGCGTTACGGTGTGGCATGAGGGCCTTTCTGGCCATAGGTGCAGATGTCGCAATCCACACCGAGCCAGAAGGCCCTCACTCATTTCAAGATCACCCGGCCGTGAACCCCGTCACCAACCTCCGTGGTCAGAACACGGTGACGAGGTCACTGAGGTTGGACGATCACGAGGCTATGGTCGCCGCCCGCGGTGATGGCGCGCACGTCGTGGAGGAAGCGGGTGCAGGGTGCTGTCTGGTCTGGCGCACACACCCGCACCGGCGTGGTGC
>NZ_JBHVVI010000287.1:0-1210 GCF_042883685.1 Kitasatospora sp. NPDC058190 | reverse complement strand
GTCCGGGGGGTAGTGGTGGTGCCGTCCCCGACCTCGCCTTGACCGTTGGCCCCCCAGGCGAGGACCGTTCCGTCCTCGTGCAACGCCAGACTGTGGAACGCGCCTGCGGTGATGGCGCGCACGTCGTGGAGGAAGCGGGTGCAGGGTGCTGTCTGGCCGGGCGCACACACCCGCACCGGCGTGGTCCGGGGGGTAGTGGTGGTGCCGTCCCCGACCTCGCCTTGACCGTTGGCCCCCCAGGCGAGGACCGTTCCGTCCTCGTGCAACGCCAGACTGTGCGCTCCGGAGAGGCCGTTCGCAGCAATATCTCGCACTCCATGGAGGAAGCGGGTGCAGGGTGCTGTCTGGCCGGGCGCACACACCCGCACCGGCGCGGTGCGGGGGGTGGCGGTGGTTCCATCGCCGAGCTGGCCGCTTCCGTTGGCCCCCCAGGCGAGGACTGTTCCGTCCTTGCGCAACGCCAGACTGTGTGAGGCTTGGTCGCCCGTCGCGATGGCGCGCACGTCGGTGAGGAAGCGGGTGCAAGGTGCTGTCTGGCCAGGCGCACACACCTGCACCGGCGTGGTCTGAGGAGTCACTGAGGTGGTGCCGTTGCCGAGTTCCCCGACGAAGTTGTCGCCCCACGCGAAGACCGTGCCGTCCTTGCGCAACGCCACACTGAAGTCGAAGCCCGCGGCAATGGCGACCACGTCGGTGAGGAAGCGGGTACAGGGTGCTGTCTGGCCGGGCGCACACACCTGCACCGGCGTGGTCCGCGGGGTGGTGGTGGTTCCGTCGCCAAGCTCGCCGTCACCGTTGAATCCCCAGGCGAGAACCGTTCCGTCATTGCGCAACGCGAGACTGAAATCGCTGCCCCCGGCAACGGCGCGCACGTCGGTGAGGAAGCGGCTGCACGGTGCTGTCTGGCCGGGCGCACACACTGGCACCGGCGTGGTCTGAGGGGTGACAGAGGTGGTGCCGTTGCCAAGCTCGCCGAAGCGGTTATCGCCCCAGGCAAGGACCGTGCCGTCCTTGTCGAAGGCCAGGCTGTGAGTTGTACCTGCGGCGATGCCGTGTACACCGCGCAGGAAAGAGTCACAGGGGGACGCTTGGCCGGGCGCACACACTGGCACCGGCGTAGACCGGTCCACAGTGGTGCCGTCGCCAAGCTGGCCGTTACCGTTGACCCCCCAGGCCAGGACGGTACCCCCCCGGGGGGGGGGGGGGGGCG
>NZ_JBHVVI010000286.1:0-1905 GCF_042883685.1 Kitasatospora sp. NPDC058190 | reverse complement strand
GGCCCGGGTGTCGGCCTGTTCTCAGCGCGGCGTCAGCGGCCGCCGGAAGCCGACCACGGCGAGCCAGGCGCCGACCCCCGCCACCGCCGCGCCGAGCAGCAGGGCCCACACGGCGGTGCCTGTCCCGGGCAGGCCGAGGGCGAGGGCGCGCGTCGAGTCGATGGCGTACGTGAGCGGGTTGACGTGGGCGACGGCGGCGAGCCAGTCCGGGAGGTCGGCGGTCGGGACGTAGGCACTGGAGGCGAACATCAGCGGGAGCACCGCGATGATCGCGAGGTTCTGGATCGGCTCGGCGCGCCGCAGCCAGGCCGCCGCCGCGATGAACAGCCAGCCGAGTGCCCAGCTCATGAACAGCGTCAGCCCGATGGAGGCCACGACCGCGCCGGCCCCGCCCCTGGGGTTGTAACCGAGCACGAGGATGCCGAGCAGCAGGATGATCACGGCCTGGACGGCGGCGCGCACCAGCGTGGTGAGGCTGCGGGCGATGAGCAGCGAGCTCGGCGCGACGGGCAGGCAGCGCAGCCGCGCGACGATGCCGTTCTGCAGGTCCTCGACGAGGCCGACCCCGGACTGGACGGCGGACTGCACCGCGTTGTCGACCAGGACGGCCGGCAGGACGAAGTCCAGGTACGTGACGTCCGGCGGGAAGTGCGGCGGGAGCCCCATCCGGCTGAACACCTGGGAGAGCACCACGAGCGTGATGACGGGCTGGAGCAGGCCGAAGAGCAGCACCGCGGGGTCGGTCACGAGCGCGCGCAGCGACCGGCCGGTGAGGATGCGGACCTGGGTGAGCCGCGAACTGCCGCGCCAGGCGGGCTCGGTGGGCGTCGACGTGCAGGGCGGTCGGCCGGTGTCGAGCGTGGTGGTCACCGTGCGGGTCCTTCCGGGCTGACGAGGCGGGCGGGGCGGTCTGCGCGGTCGGCGCCGTCGGCGCGGTGCGCGAGGGCGAGGTAGACGTCGTCCAGGCCGGGCTCGCCGAAGGTGAGCTCCGCGGCCTCGATCCCGACCCCGTCGAGCGCCCGGACGACGGCGGCGATGTCCCGGGTGGCCTCGATCGGGACGACGAGGGCGGTGCCCTCGCGGCCGGTGACGGGGGCGAGCCCGGCTCGGCGCAGTGCCTCAGTGGCGCGCTCGGAGTCGCTCCCGGCAGGCCCGTCGAGGACGACGGTGACGGTGCGCCGGCCGACCCGGGCCTTGAGCTCGGCCGGGGTGCCGTGGGCGACGACGCTGCCGCCGGAGAGCACGGTGATGGCGTCGGCGAGCCGATCGGCCTCGTCGAGGTACTGGGTGGTGAGCAGGACGGTGGTGCCCTCGGCAACGAGGCCCTCGACGATCTCCCAGAGGCCGAACCGGCTGACCGGGTCGAGACCGGTGGTGGGTTCGTCGAGGAACACCACCTCGGGTCGGCCGACCAGGCTCGCGGCGAGGTCGAGGCGGCGGCGCAGGCCGCCGGAGTAGCCACGGGCGGGCCGGTCGGCGACCTGCCCGAGGTCGAACAGGTCGAGGAGCTCGTCGGCCCGGGTCCGGGCGGCGCGGCGGCCGGCGCCGAGCAGCCCGGCGAGCAGGAGGAGGTTGTCGCGTCCGCTGAGCCGTCCGTCGACGGTGGCGTACTGGCCGGTGAGGCCGATCCGGCGGCGGACCTCGGCGGGGCGGCGCCGGACGTCGAAGCCGGCGACGCTGGCCCGGCCGGTGGTGGGCGCGAGGGCGGTGGTGAGGACGCCGACGAGGGTGGTCTTGCCGGCGCCGTTGTGGCCGAGCAGGGCGAGCACGCTGCCCCGGGGGACGGCGAGGCTGACCGAGTCGAGGGCGCGGACGGTACCGAAGGTCATACCGACGTCGACCGCCTCGATCACGAGGTCGTCGTCGGCCGCGGCGGGCGGGGGCGGGGCGGTGCGGGCGGGCATC
>NZ_JBHVVI010000285.1:0-1942 GCF_042883685.1 Kitasatospora sp. NPDC058190 | reverse complement strand
ACCGCCGACCGCAACCCCGGTCGGGGGGGGGGGCCCGGCCCGCCCCCCCGTGCCGTGCGGGGCCACCGGCCCGTTCCGGTCCTCCGCCCCGGGTCGGACCGGTCCGATCCGGGGCGGAGGTGGACGGCGGCGTGGGCGCCGTTGTGTTCCTCCGGGAGGATGTCAGGCCACGGCCCGGCCGTGTTGGCGCTGCGTCGACAGTTCCTTGGCACTGCGTCTACTCGTCGGGTGCGGTGTCCGCTCGCGCGTACCACGCGTTGGGCGTCCTGGTACGGATCGCCTCCAGGGGCCGTGTGGTGACCGGCCGTAATTCGTTTGCCCCGTCCACGGGTCGATGCTGAGGTATGGCCGGGCACCACGTGGTGCCGCTATCCCAGGGGAGGCAGCGGTAGCGATGCAGATCCGTTCCACGACCGAGCAGGACCTCGACGTCTTCGTCGAAACCCTCCATGCCGCGTTCGGGCGCTTCCCGGAAACCCCGTCCGAGGACGGCGGCGGAGTCTGGTGGGCGGCGACCGAGATGGACCGCAACCTGCTCGCCGTGACGGCGGAGGGGCGGCCGGTCGGCACCGCCGGCTCGTACTCCTTCGAACTCACCCTGCCCGGCGGGATCCTCGCTTCGGCGCCCGGGGTGACCGCCGTCGGCGTCCTGCCCTCGCACCGGCGCCAGGGCGTGCTCACCGCGATGATGCGGCATCAGCTCACCGAGCTGCGGGCCCGCGGGGAGTTCCTCTCCGTGCTGCTGGCCTCCGAGACCCTGATCTACGGCAGGTTCGGCTACGGCCCGGCGACGTACACCGGGCGGCTGACGGTGCCGCGCCGCCAGGCCGCCCTCGCCGCCCCGCGGGCCGGCAGCGCGGACACCGGTTCGGTCGAGGTGCTCCGCCGCGCCGAGTGCGGCGAGATCCTGGAGCAGGTCTACGACCGGTACCGCCGCACCCAGCCCGGTGCACTGTCCCGGCCGCACCGCTGGTGGGCCCTGGGCGCGGGGCAGCCCCCGATCGCCCCGGCGCCGCGCTACGTCGCCGTCCACCGGGACGCCGACGGCATCCCGGACGGGTACGCCAGCTACGCGCTCGACGGCGAGACCCTGAACGTCGACGAGACCATCGCCGACGACGACACCGTCACCACGGCCCTGGCCCGGTTCCTGCTCCAGCACGACCTGGTCGCCAAGGTGGTCTTCAAGCACTTCCCGCCCGGGCACCCGCTGCGCTGGCAGCTCGCGGACTTCCGCGCCGCCGAGGTGGGCTTCGCCACCGACTGGCTCTGGGTGCGGCTGCTGGACGTCCCGCGCGCGCTCACCACGCGCGGCTGGTTCGGCGACGGCGAGCTCGTCCTCGACGTCGACGACCCGTTCCTCGGCGAGCACGACCGCTACCTGCTGACCGTCCGGGACGGCAAGGCCGAGTGCGTCCCGACGGACCGGGAGCCCGACCTGTCCCTGGACGTGCGCGACCTGGGCTCGATCTACCTCGGCGGCACCGCCCCGAGCACGCTCGTGCGGGCCGGACACATCCGGGCCCACCGCCCGGGCGCGGCCGCCCTCGCCGACGCCCTGTTCAGCGCCGAGCGCGCCCCGCACTGCCTGCACTGGTTCTGACCGGCCGGTGCCCGGCCCTCGTCACCCCCGGGGCGGCTGCCCCCGACGGGTGAGGGGGTGCCGGGTGACGGGGTGCCGGACGACGGGGTGCCGGACGACGGACGCCTCAGGCGGCGGCCTCACGGCGGCCCGCCGGAGGGCCGCCCACCGGCGGCCCGAAGTTCGCCCAACACCCCGACCTGGCACGGGTCCTGGCGGGGACCGGCGACGCCACCATCCTCTACACCGGCATGGACTCCCGCTACTGGAGCCAGCACGACCGATCCGGACGCAACTGGACCGGGCGGCTGCTGGAACTCGTCCGCGCCGAACTCGCCGCCGAGCAGCACGGTTTGACCG
>NZ_JBHVVI010000284.1:0-1948 GCF_042883685.1 Kitasatospora sp. NPDC058190 | reverse complement strand
CTTTTTGTTGGGGTTTGGGGAGCCTGTTTTTTGCGAGTTTTTCAACAACTCTTGGGGAGGGTGTCCTTCCCGCCCCCCCCCCCTGCCCGGGGGGGGGGCCCCCCCGCGGGGGGCTCCCGCGACGCCCTCTTTGCGCGCCGTACCTGCCGAGAAGACAGCTCGCGGCAACCGCCAGGCGCCGAACCTTCGTGTGTCGTCCGCCGGCCGGGGCGGCACCAGGGGAGGCTGTCAGCGGCCTGTGGCAGGCCACTCGCCTTCGGCCGCTCGACCCGGGCGAGGCCGCGGCCGCCGTGTGCCGATTCGGCGGCAACCCGCGCATGCCGAAGGACGAGGCGTGGCCGGAGTGGCCGGGCCACGGCCCGCTGACCGCTGATCAGGCGGCAGGAGCTGGCCGAGCGGCGTTTCGACCGTGCCCGATTCACCTCGCAGTGATGATCCCGTGTCGGACGAAGCCGATCACGAGCCTGACAGTGATCCCCTGCGGACAGCCCCGGCCGTCCGGCGGTGGCTCGATCCGACCCCCACAAATCGCCCAACACCGATCATGGCGGTGCCCCCCAGCGATCCAAACATCAGTTTTGGACACTCTCCTAGCCTCCCCGGGCGCACAGTTGGCGGCAGCGTGCGGCCGAGGGCGCCGCACCGCGGGCCGGGAGGCGGACACATGGGAACGACGATGCTCGGAGACCTGCTCGACGAGGCGGTGCTGATACTCGACGGCGCGGTCCGGACGGACGCGCGCCAGGAGGCGGAGGAACTGGCCGCGCGGGTGCTCGGCGTGGACGCGGCCGAGCTGGATCCGCGGAGGGAAGTCGACGGCAGATCGGTACGGCGGCTGCGGGAGCTGGTGGGCAGGAGAGTCGACGGCGTACCGCTCGGGCACCTGACCGGTCGGGCCGTGTTCGCCGGGCTCGAACTCCTCGTCGGGCCCGGCGTGTTCGTGCCGCGGGTGCACAGTGAGCTCGTGCTGGCCGCCGGCCTGGCGGCCGTCGCGGAGACGGAGGCACCGACGGTCGTCGACCTGTGCGCCGGCTCCGGCGCGATCGGACTCGCCCTCGCCCACGCACGGCCGGACGCCCGGGTACACGCGGTCGAGTTCGACCCCGTCGCCGCGGACTTCACCCGCCGCAACGCGGCCCGCCGCGCCGCCCTCGGGGACACCGGGGTGACCGTCCACGAGGGCGAGGCGGCCCGGGCGGGCGAACTGACCGGGCTGGCGGCCGAGGCGGACCTGGTCCTCGCGAACCCGCCGTTCATGCCGGACGCGGCCGACGTGCCCGACGAGTTCGGCCGCTACCAGCCCCGGCAGGCCGTCTTCGGCGGCGCCGACGGCCTGCGGGTCGTCCGCCAGGTGGTGGAGGCGGCGGCGGGGCTGCTGCGACCGGGCGGCACGCTGGTGGTCGAGCACGGCCACCTGCACGGCGCGACGGTGCCGGCGCTCCTGCGCGGGTCGGGCCGCCTCGCCGAGGTGTCCTGCCGCCCGGACCACGACGGCTGGCCGCTCTACTCGGTGGCGGTCCGGACGGCCGTCTGACGGGGTGGTCGGAGTCGGGGCGCATCTCGTAGCGGGTGTCCGGTCCGGTGACGGTCTCGGCGAAGGCGCGGTTGCCCGCAGGGTGGCCGGGGACGTAGGTGAGTAGGTCGGTGATCGGCGCGAGTTGATCGCCGGCGTCCCGGACGCGGTACTGGCGGTCGCCGATGGTGACGGTGACGGTGACGGACTCGGAATCCTGTTCCAGGGCGCGGGCGTTGAGGTTGAAGCCCCGGCAGAAGTCCGGCCGGTGCGGGTGGCGTTCGACGACGACCGTGTCAGAACCTGGAGGTCGGGCTTCGTGATCTGGTCGACGAAACCGTCGTTCTGACATCCGGCACCAAGCCCCCGCCTCGCCTGTGTGGCAGGCAGGACCGACAAAGCACCCGGGCCCCTTCCCGCGGTTGCGGGAAGGGG
>NZ_JBHVVI010000283.1:0-1962 GCF_042883685.1 Kitasatospora sp. NPDC058190 | reverse complement strand
CTGCTGCGACGGGCCGTTGGGGGCCGTCAGGCCGTTCGAGGCACCGTCCTGGTTGACGGCCGAGCCGCGCAGGACGGCCAGCACGGGGTGCCCGTTGCGGCGGGCGTCCGACAGCCGCTCCAGCACCAGGACACCCGCGCCCTCGGCCCAGCCCGTACCGTCCGCGCCGTCCGCGAACGCCTTGCAGCGCCCGTCCGGAGCGAGCCCGCCCTGCCGGGAGAAGCCGGAGAAGCTCATCGGCGTCGACAGCACGGTGACGCCGCCCGCGAGGGCCAGCGTGCACTCGCCGGCCCGCAGCGCCTGCGACGCGAGGTGCATCGCCACCAGCGAGGAGGAGCACGCGGTGTCGACGGTGACCGCCGGACCCTCCAGGCCGAAGGTGTACGACACCCGGCCGGACAGCACGCTCGCCGTCAGGCCGGTGGTCGCGTGACCTTCCATGTCCTCGTCCGAGTTCATCACCACGCCGACGTAGTCGACGCCCGCCGTGCCGACGAACACGCCGGTGCGGGTGCCGCGCAGGCCACTCGGGTCGATGCCCGCCCGCTCGAAGGCCTCCCAGGACGTCTCCAGCAGCAGCCGCTGCTGCGGGTCCATCGCGAGGGCCTCGCGCGGCGAGATCCCGAAGAAGCCCGCGTCGAACTCGCCGGCCGTGACGAATCCGCCCTCGATCGAGGCGCTGCTGCCGGTGCCCTCGCCGAGCAGCGCCGCGATGTCCCACCCGCGGTCGGCGGGGAACCCGGTGATGCCGTCCCGCCCGTCCGCGACCAGCCGCCAGAGCTCCTCGGGGGTGGTCACCCCGCCCGGCAGGCGGCATGCCATGCCGACGATGGCGATCGGCTCGTGCCGGCCGGACTCGACCTCCAGCAGTCGTTGGCGTGTCTGGTGCAGGTCGGCCGTGACCCACTTGAGGTAGTCAACGAGCTTGCTGTCGTTCGACATGGGGGGTGGTGCCTTCCTGTGATGAGGCGGGGTCGGTCAGCGGTCGCTCAGACGGCCGAGCTCGTTGTCGATGAAGGCCAGGACCTCGTCGGTGCTCGCTGCTTCGAGCCGCTCCGCAATGGCGTCCTCGGCATTCTGCGCGTCCTGGTTTCGCAATTTCTCCAGCATTCGGCGCAGCCGGAGCGAAACCGCGTTGCGGGTCGCCTCGTCGGTGTCCGCATCGGCCAGAGCCGCGTCCAGGCGGTCGAGTTGGCCGAACAGCGCGGCGTCGTCCGCCGCGTCCTGCTCGTCCAGGAGCACGCCGAGCAGGTGAGCGCCGAGGACGGCGGACGTCGGGTGGTCGAAGACCAGGGTCGCGGGCAGGCGCAGGCCGGTGACGGCGGTCAGGCGGTTGCGCAGCTCAAGTGCCGTGAGGGAGTCCACACCGAGGTCGTGGAAGTCCCGGTCGGCGGCGACGGCCTGTGGCGAGGCGTGGCCGAGGACGGCCGCCGCCTCGGTGCGGACCAGGTCCACGACGTGGCGCAGCCGGTCGGCCTCGCGCAGCTCGGTGAGGCGGGCGGCGAGCGCGGCCACCGCTCCGGTGCGACCGCCGGTGGACTCGGCCGCGCGGCGGGCGCCGCGGACGAGTCCGCGCAGCAGCGCGGGCACGGTGCCGGGCATCCTGGCTGGGCCGGTGGCCCGCCCGATGGGGACGAGGTAGGGCTCGTCGAGTCCCATGGCGGCGTCGAGCAAGGCGAGGCCTTGTTCCTCGGTCAGGGGCGGGACGCCGGTGGCGTGAATGCGGTGCAGGTCGGCTTCGGAGAGAGTGCCGGTCATGCCGGCGGTGGGCATCCAGGCGCCCCAGCCCAGGGACTGGGCGGGCAGGCCCTGGTGGCGGCGCCAGTGCGCGAGGGAGTCCAGGTAGACGTTGGCCGCCGCGTAGTTGCCCTGGCCGGCGCTGCCCATCACGCCCGAAATGGAGGAGAACAGGACGAAGGCCTTGAGGTCCTGGTCCTCGGTCCGCTCGTGGAGGTTCCACGC
>NZ_JBHVVI010000282.1:0-1963 GCF_042883685.1 Kitasatospora sp. NPDC058190 | reverse complement strand
CTAGTGCTGCTCCGCGGAAGTTCGTGGAGGGGTGATCACAGCCGCGGGTGCATGGCAGGCTGCTTGGCATGGTGATCAGTGATTCGTCGCAGGCCGGCGATGAGGTGTTGGTGGTGTGTCCCGATCTGACGGATGCTGAGCTCAACGAGTTGTTCAGTGCGTCGTGGCCAGCTCACAGGCCGATCTCCTTCGCACCGATGCTGTCCCGCAGTCTGACCTGGATCACGGCGCGTCGAGGCGAGCGGTTGGTCGGATTCGTCAACGTCGTCGGCGACGGCGGTGCGCACGCCTTCATCCTGGATACGACCGTGCATCCGGACGAGCGTCGGCAGGGGCTCGGGATGCGGCTGGTGAGGGCGGCTGCCGACGAGGCGAAAGCGCACGGCGCCGAGTGGCTGCACGTCGACTACGAGCCGCACCTGGAGTCCTTCTACGGTCAGTGCGGATTCCGGCCGACCGCTGCCGGGCTCATGCGGCTTTGAGCGGGCTGCCTTCGTAGGTCCACCGGTAGGGCTTGGCGGTCTCGTTGTGCCCGATCACGTACGCCTCCAGCTTCTCGATCAGGTCGTCGCGGCTGGAGAAGTCGCCATGGCGCACGACCCGGCGCGTCAGGGCGGAGAAGAACAACTCGACCTGGTTGAGCCACGATGCGTGCGGCGGGGTCCATCGGACGTGCCAGCGCGGATGGGCCGCCAGCCACGCCTTGGTGTGTCTGGCCGTGTGGGAAGAACCGTTGTCGAGCACGACGTGGATCTCCCTGCCCGGGGCGATCGCCCGGTCGAGCTGGTCCAGGAACGCGGTGAAGGTCACCGCGTCGTTGCGGGTGATCACCTCGGTGAGAACCTCACCAGTGCAAACGTCGAGCGCGGCCACGAGGGAAGCCGTGCCGTGGCGCCGGTACTCGAACTCCTGCTTGGCCGGCTCGCCGGGGCGCGTGGGATGCCCGGGATGGCGACGCGAGCGGGCGGCGATCGCGGTCTTCTCGTCGATCGAGAGCACCACCGCGCCCTCGGGCGGATCCAGGTAGAGGGCGCATACCTCGGCGGCCCGCTGCCAGAAGTCGGGGGTGTCCCGGCGGGTGAGCCAACCGCGGACCTTGTGCGGCTTCAGGTCCAGGCCGGCCAGGATCCGGCCGACCTGGGAGGCGGAGACCGGCGCGAAGCACGTGCCGGCCACCCGCCGGGCGATCGCCCGGTGCGACCAGGTCGACTCCGGATGCGGCGGCGCGCTGGTGGCGGTGGCCACGATCGCCACGCGGACCTCGGGCCCGTAGGCCCTCGGCCGGCCCGAGCGTTCGGCATCTCGCAGGCCGCCCAGGCCCAGGGCGGCGAACCGTCCCCGCCACTTGCGTACCGTGTTCACGCTGACGTCCAGCTCCCGGGCGATCGCGCCGTTGGCGAGCCCGTCCGCTGCCGCGAGCACGATCCGGGCCCGCAGCACCGCCCGTACCTCGGACTTCGCCGAAGCCGCCGTCCTCACCAGCCGCTCGCGGGCCTTGGCCTCCAGCACCACCGCAACCGCCGTCCCCGCCCGCCGCCCACCGTGCACAGCCAACGATCATGGCGGGCCACCGCCGCACCCGGCAGGATGGGTCCGTGCCGAAGAACCCGCCGGAATCGATGCAGCACCACCTGCGCCAGCGCCTGAACCGCCACGCCCGCGAACGCTGGCCGCACGTGGACGCCATCGCGGTCCGCTTCCGTGCCGGATTCGCCTACGTGGCCGCCGAGTTGCCCGGCGGGGAAAGCCTGCCGCTGTGCCGCCTGCGCTTCACCGGCGTGCTGCACACCTGGGGCTTTGCCCTTTACCTGGCCAGCAACGACAGCTACCGCGACAACTTCCTGCCCAGCGGACTACCAACCGGCTCCCCGGAAGAAGCCCTCGACTGCGCGGGCGACCTCTACCTCAGTGGACTGGCCATCTAATCAACACCCCTCCACGAACTTCCGCGGAGCAGCACTAG
>NZ_JBHVVI010000281.1:0-2024 GCF_042883685.1 Kitasatospora sp. NPDC058190 | reverse complement strand
GCACCGCCGGCGCCCACCGCGTCGCCCTGATCACCGACGCCATGGGCGCCGCCGGCATGGGCGACGGCCGCTACCCCCTCGGCCCCCTCCAGGTCGAGGTGAAGGACGGCGTTGCGATGCTGTCCGACGGCAGCTCCATCGCCGGATCGACGCTGACCCTCGATCGCGCATTCCAAAGATCTGTCCAGATGGACACGTTGACGCTCCATCAAGCTGTCGAGTCACTCTCCGCGACCCCGGCCCGCCTCCTGGGTCTGAGCGACTCGGTCGGCTCGCTGGAGACCGGCAAGCTCGCCGACCTGGTCGTGCTCGACTCCGACAGCTACGACCTGGTCGCCGTGATGCGCCACGGCCGCTGGGTCCGCGGCGGCGAGCAGTTCGCCACCGCCACGTCAGCCTGAGCCGCGCCCCGGGCAGCACGACAGCGAGGCCCGTCCCACGTCGTTCACGGGGCGTCTCGCCGTCGAGGGCCCCGGTCGTCCGCCGCTACCGCCAGTCGAGGAGCAGCCAGCCGCGGTGCGGCAGGTTCCGGTCGACCTCGACGGTGCGGCCGCCCGTGGTGGCGGCGACGGCCTCGGGATCGGCCAAGGGGCGGAGCAGGGTGCCCTCGGCGCGGACGGCGTCGCCGGGCAGGTGCACCTGCGGATGGGCCGGGTCGTCGCTGCCGTTGGCGACCGCGAGCCGCCAGCCGCCCTCGGTGCGGGTCAGGTGCGGGATCAGGTGGGGGCCGCCGGTGACCAGCGGCAGGGTCGGCGTGTCGCCTTCCAGGTAGCGGACCATGGCGTGCAGCAGGCGCTGGCCGTCGTCGTCGTAGGGCAGCAGCTCGACGGCGGTGGCGGCCAACACTGCGACGCGGCCGCCGAGTTCGTTGGTGAAGACGCACCGGCCGGCACCCCAGACCCGGTGGTCCGGGGTCAGGATCTCGGTCCAGGTCTCGGCTTCCGTCGCGGGCCTGAGCCGGGCCAGGGCCGGCTGGACGTTGACGCTCAGGTACGCGCCGGCGCCGTCCCCCGAGAGCACGCGCTCCAGGGCGTACGGGCCCGGCTCACACGGACTCTCGCGCTCGACGACGTCCTCGACGGTGACGCCCAGCAGGTCCCCGAACCCGCGTGCCCGGAGGATGTAGGCGGCGGTGCCGTCCAGCAGCAGGCCGCCGGCCAGCATCCGGCGGAGCTCGTTGTCGTCGTAGGCCCAGGCGAGCTGCCCGAACAGCACCCTGACCGGGGCGTCCTCGGCGGTGACCGGCACGCCGTAGCGGAGCAGGAAGTCCGCGGCCGGACCGGGGTCGACGGCCAGTTCGGCGAGGTCGCCGCCCCGCCGGGTGCGGACGTGCGCGGCGGCGTCCTGGCGCACCGGCAGCGCCACGCCGTAGGTGCGCGGCGCGGGCCCGGCGATCAGGTCGAGCGCGGGCCGGGAACGGCGCAACAGTTCGGCCACTCGGGGAAAGCGCTGGGCACGGCCGGACTGCATGGGGTGGACGTTGAGGAACATGGCGTCCGAACCCGCGAGTTGGGCGGCGACCAGTTCGGACCAGGTCTGGGTGTCGGACTTGGACCAGGCGGTGTGCGGCCAGTTCTCGATCTCCGGTTCGCTGCGCACGTAAGCCGGCCGCAGCGCCCGCTGGACCTCCAGCATCCAGACGGAGAAGCTGAGTTCACGCCCGGGCGCGTCGCCGTAGCGGGCGAAGTGCGGGCGGTGCGCGGCCTGCCTGTCGATGGCGAGGGCGTCGAAGAGGGCGGGCCAGTCGCGGCCCTCGACGGAGTGGACACCGGGTTCGGAGCTCATCAGGCCGAGCTGCGAGCGTCCGCCGGACGCCTTCGCGACCGCTGCCGCCACCTCGCCTGCGACCTCCAACTGCGCGGTGCGCCACACCTGTTGGAGAAGTGCGCGCCACGGGTGCGGGGCGCCGGGGGCGGTGACGGCGGCGACGACCCGTTCCCGGGTCACCGGCTCCCCCACCAGCGCGGCGAGTCGCTCCAGCATCAGCGGTTCGAAGCCGCCGCCCCAGGGCAGCGGTGCGTGGT
>NZ_JBHVVI010000280.1:0-2122 GCF_042883685.1 Kitasatospora sp. NPDC058190 | reverse complement strand
GTACGGGGGATCGGCAGGGGCTCGCGGGGCTGTCGGCCGACGGGGTCAGTCGACGGCGTCCATCAGGCGGAAGAGCTCCTCGTCAGTGGCCGCGTCGAGGTCGGGCCCCGGGCCCGGGCGGGCCGGCCCGGCGGGTGCGGCGCAGCGCCGGGCGAGGTCGCGCAGCCGGGTGGCGGTGGCCGGGTCGAGGGCGGTGCCGACGGCGAGCAGCGCGGCGAGCCGGTCGACCAGGTCGGCGGCGGTGGGCTCCGGTGCGGCTCCCCGGTCGAGCCGGGCGCCGAGGGCGCGGACGACGGCGGCCGGGGACGGGTGGTCGAAGACGAGGGTCGCGGGGAGGGCGGTGCCGGTGGCGGCGGCGATGCGTTCGCGCAGCTCGATCGCGTTCACGGAGTTGACGCCGAGGTCGGAGAACGCGTGGGCGGCATCGAGGTCGTCGGCGCCGCGCCCGAGCACGGCGGCGGTCTCCACGAGGACGAGCTTGAGGAGGAGGGCGTCGCGCTCCTCGGGGCTCGCTGTGGCGAGTCGGTCGTCGAAGATCGGCACGTCGGCAACGGCCACGGCCGGCGGCGTCGGGGCGGCGGCAGCGAGCCAGTACGTCTGCCGCTGGAACGGGTACGTCGGCAGCGGCACGGGCCGGGCGCCGGGCAGGACGGCGTCCCAGTCCACCGACACGCCGTGCAGGTGGAGGCGACCGGCGGCGGCGAGCAGGGCACGCGTCTCGTCCGCCTGGTCCGCCGAGCCGCTCGCGATGACGGCGACCGACGGTCCGGCGTCCCCGGAGGCCAGGCACTCACCGAGCATGGGCGCGAGCGCGGCCGCGGGTCCGAGTTCGAGGTAGGCGTCGACGCGCTCTGCCTCCAGCCGCGACACGGCGTCCCGGAAGCGGACCGGCTCCCGGGCCTGCCGCACCCAGTGGCCGGGGTCGCGGGCCTCGTCGGCGGTCAGCCGGCGCCCCGTCACGCCGGAGACCAACGGCACGACGGGCGCGGCGAACGACAACCCCTCCAGCACGCCGCGGAATTCCGCCAGCATCGGCTCCAGCAGCGGCGAGTGGAAGGCGTGCGACACGCGCAGCCGTGTCGTGCGCCGGTCCGCGAAGTGCGCCTCGATCGCCGCGACGGCGCCCTCGGCGCCCGACACGACGACGGACGACGGCCCGTTGACGGCCGCGAGCGAGACGAACTCGCCCAGCAGCGGCAGGACTTCGTCCTCCGCCGCCCGGACGGCGAGCATCGCGCCCCCGGCCGGGAGGGACTGCATGAGCCGTCCCCGGGCGGCGACCAGCGTGCACGCGTCCACCAGTGACAGCACCCCGGCCACGTGCGCGGCGGCGATCTCGCCGACCGAGTGCCCGGCCAGCAGGTCGGGCCGCACGCCCCAGGACTCCAACAGCCGGTGGAGCGCCACCTCATGGGCGAACAGCGCGGGCTGCGCGAACTCCGTCCGGTCGAGCAGCGGTTCGGGATCGTCGTCCCACAGGACGGGGCGCAGCGGCCGCTTCAGCAGCGGATCCAGGACGCCGCACACCTCGTCCAGGGAGGCCGCGAACTCCGGGAAGGCAGCGGCGAGTTCGCGCCCCATCCCGGGTCGTTGGCTGCCCTGCCCGGCGAAGACGAAGGCGAGCCGCCCGCCGCCGTCGCGCCGACCGGTCGCCGGGGCGACCGGCGAAGTCTCCCCGGTGGCGAACCGCCGCAGCGCGTCCACGAGTTCGGTGCGGTCGGCGCCGACCAGCAGCGCCCGGTGGTCGTGGACGGCCCGGGTGGTGGCCAGCGCGTGCGCGAGGTCCGGCAGGGCGTACGAGGGGTGGGCGGCGACGTGCTCGGCCAGCCGCCCGGCCTGGGCCCGCAGGGCCGGCTCGCTGCGGGCGGAGAGCACCAGCGGCGCGGGACGGTGACCGCAGCCCACGGAGGCCCCGGAGCCCTCGGAGGCCCCGGGCACCGCCGGCGCCTCCTCCAGCACCACGTGCGCGTTGGTCCCGCTGATCCCGAACGACGACACGCCCGCGCGCCGCGCCCGACGGGCGTCCCGGGGCCACGGCTGCGCCCGCGTCAGCAGCCGGACAACGCCGGAGGACCAGTCCACCCGGGTGGTCGGCTCGGTGACGTGCAGGGTCCGCGGCAGC
>NZ_JBHVVI010000279.1:0-2123 GCF_042883685.1 Kitasatospora sp. NPDC058190 | reverse complement strand
CCGATACCCTTGGCTTATCGAGGGGCCGGGCTTAATCTCTCTCCGTTTGTTCAGAATTGGTTTTTCTTTCGGTGGCGCCTCCTCGATCGAGGAGGCGCCACCAATTTTCGAATTCTCTTGAGATGATGTATTTGGTCCCCCTCCCAAGAGGAGGCCCACACACCCGCACATCGATGACAGCCGGGTGACAGCCGCCTGACAGCGGGCCCGGCCGCGTGACAGGGGGCTGACAGCCGGGGCGGACAGCCTGGGGGCATGACAGGAATCGCCACCGCCCCGAACACGCGGGGAACCGCCGGGAACGCCGTCGAGGTGCACGGCATCGTCAAGCACTACGGCGCCACCAAGGCCCTCGACGGGGTCGACCTCACCGTCCGCGAGGGCACCGTCCTCGCCCTGCTCGGCCCCAACGGCGCGGGCAAGACCACCCTGGTGCGCGTTCTCTCCACCCTGATCAAGCCCGACGCCGGCACCGCGTACGTCGGCGGCTACGACGTCCTGCGCCAGCCCAAGCAGCTGCGCCGCACCATCGGCCTGACCGGCCAGTACGCCTCGGTGGACGAGCTGCTCTCCGGCTACGAGAACCTCTACCTGATCGGCCGACTGCTCGACCTCTCCAGCCGCGAGGCCAAGGCCCGGGCCGCCGAGCTGCTGGAGCGCTTCTCGCTCACCGAGGCCGCCAAGCGGCCCGCCAAGACCTACTCCGGCGGCATGCGCCGCCGCCTCGACCTGGCCGCCAGCATGATCGGCCGCCCCCGGGTGCTCTACCTGGACGAGCCCACCACCGGCCTGGACCCGCGCACCCGCAACGAGGTCTGGGACGAGGTGCAGCGGATGGTCGCCGAGGGCAGCACCGTCCTGCTGACCACCCAGTACATGGAGGAGGCGGAGCACCTCGCGAACGAGCTGACCGTCATCGACCGCGGCAAGGTGATCGCCAACGGCGCCGTCGCCGAGCTCAGGGCCAAGGTCGGCGGCCAGACCCTCCAGGTCCGCCCGGCGCACCCGGCCGAACTGCCCGAGATGGCCCGCTGCCTGCACGAGAGCGGCATCACCAGCGCCACCGTTTCCCCCGACGACGGCCTGCTCGCGGTGCCGATCACCGGCGAGGAGCAGCTGACCGCCGTCATCGCGGTGCTCGGCACCCGCGGCTTCGCGATCGCCGGCATCGACACCAAGGTGCCCAGCCTGGACGAGGTCTTCCTCGCCATCACCGGCAAGCCCGCCGCCGACGCGGCCACCGCCCCCGCCGCCAGCCTCGTCAAGGAGCCCGTCGCATGACCACCGCCACCATCGCCCCGGCCCGGGCCGAGAACGCCCGGGCCGAGGACGCCCGGATCGGCCTGGCCGGCACCCTGCGCCACATCGGCGCGCTGACCCGCCGCAACCTGATGCGGATCAAGGCCGACCCGGAGTCGATGTTCGACGCCGTGCTGATGCCGATCGTCTTCACCCTGCTGTTCGTCTACGTCTTCGGCGGCGCGATCGCGGGCGGTCAGGACGCCTACATCCAACGCCTGATCCCCGGGCTGCTCGGGCAGACCGGCATGACGCTGGCGCTGGCCGTCGGCACCGGCCTGAACAGCGACTTCCAGACCGGGGTGATGGACCGCTTCCGCACCCTGCCGATCGGACGGGCCTCGGTGCTGCTGTCCAAGCTCATGGCGGAGTCGCTGCGGGCGCTGCTCTCCTCCGCGATCCTGCTGGCCTTCGCCTTCATCCTCGGCTTCGAGCTGAAGACCGGCGTGCCGGAACTGCTGGCCGCGGTCGGTCTGTCGCTGGTGTTCGGCATGTCGATCGTCTGGATCTCGATGCTGCTGGGCATGTCGCTGCGCAGCGCCCAGGCCGTCCAGGGCGTCTCCATGCTGGTCCTGATGCCGATGCAGTTCGGCAGCTCGATCTTCGCGCCGACCGACACGATGCCGGGCTGGCTCCAGGCCTTCACCAAGGTCAACCCGCTGTCCGCGCTGGCCGACGCCGCCCGCGGGCTCCTCAACGGTGAGGGGGCGGTGGCCCACCCGGTGATGATCGTGCTGATCTGGTCCGTCGCCTCGACCGCGATCTTCGCCCCGCTCGCGGTGGCCCGCTTCCGCAAGCGGACCTGAGCGGGGCGACCATGACGG
>NZ_JBHVVI010000278.1:0-2198 GCF_042883685.1 Kitasatospora sp. NPDC058190 | reverse complement strand
CTCTCGGTGCTTTCCGGGGTCGCGGTGGGAGCGGTCAGGCCGACCGCCGGGCCGCCTCGGCCGGTCCGGCGGCGGGCGCTCCGGCGGCAGGTGTGCCGGCAGCGGGCGTTCCGGCCCCGGGCGTCCCGGTGGCGGACGTCCCGGCAGCGGACGTCCCGGCAGCGGACGTCCCCGTAGCGATCGGGTCCTCCTCCCGCATGGCCGCCGTCTCCGCCTTGAGGATGCGCATCGACTTGCCCAGTCCGCGCGCCATGTCCGGCAGCTTCTTGGATCCAAAGAGCAGCACCACGACCGCCAGCACTATCAGGAGGTGCCAGGGCTCCAGACCATTGCGCAGCATCTCCGCCTCACCCGGCCTTTCATCGTCGGGACCGTAACCGCGTTCGGGCGGCCCGGGTCGTCTCGGGGTGGTTTGGTGGCTTCACCGTAGAGCTTGACTGATTTTTCAGTCAATGCGAGAGTTCAGTCCCGGCGCTGCCGACCACTCGCGTCGACTCACGGCCCCCGACCACTCGCGTCCGCCGATCCGCCGTCGGCCGCCGCCCGCGCAGCCACCGCACCTCGATCCACCCTCGGCCCCACCGGAGATCACCGTGTCCCAGTCCTCCCTCGCCCGCCGCACGGTGCTGCGCTCCCTCGCCGGTGCCGGTGTGCTCGCCCTCGGCGTGACCGCCTGCGCCGCCGACGAGGACCCGACCGAGCCGGCCGCCCCGTCCTCCGGCGCCGCCGAGCAGCCGTCCGGGCCGGCCCCGGCGAACCCCTCGGCGCCCGCACCGGCGCGCGGACGCCGGCTCGGCGGCGAGTGGGAGAAGCACGAGCGGACCTTCATGGCCTGGCCCGCCTCCGAGAACGTCTGGGGCGAGCAGCTCGGCGCCGTCCGGAGGGACATCGCCGCCGTGGCCCGGGCCATCGGTGAGCGCGAGCCGCTGGTCCTGCTGGTCCGCCCCGGCCAGGAGGACTCGGCCCGCAACGCCTGCGGCAAGGACGTCGAGCTGCTGTCCGTCCCGGTGGACGACCTGTGGGCCCGTGACACCGTCCCGGTGTTCGTCGAGGACGGCGGAAAGGTCAAGGGCGTCGACTTCAACTTCAGCGGCTGGGGCGGCAAGCAGGAGCACGGCAATGACGCCCGGATCGCCCGGGCGGTGCTGGACAAGTACGGGATCGAGCGGGTCGCGACCCAGCTGGTCGCCGAGGGCGGCTCCTTCGAGAGCGACGGCCAGGGGACGCTGCTGGTCACCGAGAGCTCGGTGGTCAACGACAACCGCAATCCGGGCCGTGACCGCGACCACGTCGAGGCCGAGCTCAAGCAGGCCCTGGGCGTCACCAAGGTGATCTGGCTGGCGGGCGTCAAGGGCAAGGACATCACCGACGCCCACGTCGACTGCCTGGCCCGCTTCGCCGCGCCCGGCGTGGTCTTCCTGGACCGGGCCTTCCCCGGCACCCCGGCGGACGTCTGGTCCCGCTCGGCCGACCAGGCCCGGGCCGTGCTGGCGGAAGCGACCGACGCAACCGGCAAGAAGCTGAAGGTCGTTGAGATCAGCCAGCCCGACCCGGACCGGATCACCGGGCGCGGTGACGCCTTCGTCTCCTCGTACATGAACTTCTACATCGGCAACAAGGGCGTCTACCTGCCGCTGTTCGGCGACTCCCGGGCCGACGGGCACGCCCAGGAGGTGTTCAAGGACCAGTTCCCGGACCGCGAGATCGTCCCGCTGCAGATCGACACCATCGCGTCCGGCGGCGGTGGCATCCACTGCTCCACCCACGACCAGCCCGCCGGCTGACCCGCCCGCCCAGCGGTCCCGCCGCCCCGAGGGAGAACCGACCCCGTGCAGCTGACCCCCACCGAACGCGACCGGCTACTGATCTTCACCGCAGCCGAACTCGCCCGCGCCCGCCGCGCCCGCGGCCTGCGGCTCAACATCCCCGAGGCCACCGCGCTGATCTCGGACACCGTCTGCGAGGCCGCCCGCGACGGCCTGCGGCTGACCGAGGCCGTAGCGCGCGGGCGGTCCGTCCTCTCCCCCGACGACGTACTGCCCGGCGTGCCGGACCTGGTCACCGAGATCCAGGTCGAGGCCGTGTTCGAGGACGGCACCCGCCTCGCCGTGATCACCGACCCGTTCGGCGGCGGCGGTCTCGGCGAGGCGGCGCCCGGCGCCGTCCTCCTCGCCGACCACAGCGCCCCCGCCCCACGG
>NZ_JBHVVI010000277.1:0-2316 GCF_042883685.1 Kitasatospora sp. NPDC058190 | reverse complement strand
CGCCGAACTGCTCGGCGTCGTACGGCCGATGTCCTCGGCGGTCGCGCTGGCCGGCGCCGCCGAACGGCTGACCGCCCTGCTGGAGGGGCTGAGCACGCGCTGGCTCAGCGGCAGCCTCCCCGTCACCCATGCCCGCGCCCTCATGACCGACGCCATCGACACCGAGATCTCCCGGCTCGACCCCTGACGCGACCGGGCGACGGAGACGGGCACCGCACTCCGTGACGGTCCCTGCGGCGCCCGATGCCGCTTCCGCACAGGGCGATGACCATCGCCAGGACGACGGCGACGTCCTCCGTCGAACTGAAAGTTCAGCCAATCACCCGAAACGCCCCGGACCGCCCCTCCCGCACCCGTGCCCGATGCCCGGATCGCCACCCCCACCAGGCCCCCACCAGCCTCCCACCGGGCCCGCCGCACCTTCCCCTGAAGGAACCTCTAAACTTCGCGATGCCGTCCTCGCCGCACAGCGTCGCGGCCGCCCGTGGACGCCGTTCCGGCCACCCCACCCTCCTTGTCCGCCGAGAGAGGCCGCCCGCATGTCCGCTGACCGATCCCCCTTCGCCCTCCAGCCGGTCTTCCAGGAGCTGACCGCGGACGACCCACGCGAGATCGGCGGCCACCTGCTGTACGCGCGGCTCGGCGCCGGCGGCATGGGCCGGGTCTACCTCGCGTACACCCCGGGCGGTCGGCCGGTGGCGCTCAAGGTGGTCCGGCCCGAGCTCGCCGAGGACCCCGAGTTCCGGGCCCGGTTCGCCCAGGAGGTGGCCAGCGCCCGGCGCATCCACGGCCTGTTCACCGCACAGCTGGTCGACGCCGGCCCGGACGCCGCCACGCCGTGGCTGGCCACCACCTACGTGCCGGGCCCGTCCCTGCAGCAGGTGGTGCAGCGCTTCGGCCCGCTCCCCGAGCGGACCGTCCTGCTGCTGCTGGCCGGCATCGCCGAGGCGCTCGAGGCGATCCACGCCAGCGGGGTGGTCCACCGCGACCTCAAGCCGGCCAATGTGCTGATCGCCGCCGACGGCCCCCGGGTGATCGACTTCGGCATCGCCCGCGCGGCCGACGCCAGCGCGCTGACCGGCACCGGGCTGCGGATCGGCTCGCCCGCCTACATGGCCCCCGAGCAGGCCATGGGACAGGCCGCGACACCGGCCACCGACGTGTACGCCCTCGGCGCCCTCGGCGTCCACGTCGCGGGTGGCACCCCGCCCTTCGGAGACGGACCGGACCCGGCGGCGCTCTACCGGACGGTCCACGAGGAGCCCGACCTCGACCGGGTCCCGGAGAGCCTGCGCGAACTGCTCCGGCGCTGCCTGGCCAAACGGCCGGAGGACCGGCCGACCACCGCCGAGGTGATCGCCGCCGCCCGCAGCCACCCGGCGGTGGGCGGGCGGCTCAGATTCGGCGAGGACTGGCTGCCGTACCCGCTGACCAGCCAGATCACCCGGCACGCCGACCTGCCCCAGGCGCCCGCCGAGGCCGCCCACCCTGGCCTGGACTCGGCCCCGACGGTCCTCGCGCCATCGGCCGGGCCGACGCCCACCCTGCTCGCCGCCGCGCCCGCCGCGCCCGCCCCGGTGGCGGCCTCCCCCGAAGCCGGCGCCGCACCGGGGCCGGGCACGCGTCCGGACGCGCGGCCGAAGCGGGCCCTCGGGCGCACCGCGCTGATCGCCGCCGTCGCCCTGGCCGTCGGCGCCGCGGCGGCGGTGTTCGTGCTCGACGACCCGGATCCGGTGGAGGCGGCGACGGCCGAGGCCCCGGTGTCCGGCTTCCCCGAGCCCGCCGCACCTCCGGCCTCGTCGACGCCCACCGGATCGCCGGGCCCCGCGCACTCGGGCCCCGCGACGGCCTCGCCGACCCGCCCGGCGCCGTCGGCGCCCGCCCCCGACTACACGGCGGACTACCAGGCGGTCGAGCTCACCTCTGCGGACGCCGGGTACGAGTTCGACCTGGCCTCGGGCACGGTGGTGCCGGCCGACAGCGCGAGCTGGTACGTCGGGCGCACCGACGGCGGCGAGTTCCTCATCCCGGAGAGCGCCGACTCCTACATCGGCCGGGACGCCGGTCTCGGCGTCACCGAGTGCCTCCAGGGGCTCGGCAGCCGGCCCACCGCGCGACTGCCGTTCAGCGCGGTCGGCGCGCACGGCGCCTTCTGCGTCCGGTCCGCGGACGGCCGGGAGCTGGCCGTGGTCCGGGTCCTGTCGACGGCCGGCGCTGACGGGCCGGTCAAGGTGTCACTGGACCACTACCGCCGCAAGGGCTGAGCCGGTCGGCACGGCCGAGAGCCCGTCGTCCCTCCACCGGCCGGTGGAGGGA
>NZ_JBHVVI010000276.1:0-2395 GCF_042883685.1 Kitasatospora sp. NPDC058190 | reverse complement strand
TCGGCGATGTCGGAGGAGCCGGGCCGGTTCGGCCTGGTGGATCTGGCGGGTTCGGAGGAACTGCCGCCCGCCGCCCTGGGCTTGGACGAGCCGCAACTGCTCGTCCGCGACGGGGAGGTCCTCGCGGCCCGTCTGACGCGGACGGAGGCCATGGCCGAAGCGGTGGCGTGGCCGAGTGAGGGCATGGTCCTGGTCACCGGCGGTACCGGCGGCCTCGGCAAGGTCGTGGCCCGGCACCTGGCGGCCGAGCACGGTGTGCGCAGCCTGCTGCTGGTGAGCCGTCGGGGCGCGGACGCCGAGGGCGTCGAGGCGCTGCTCGCCGGGCTGGCCGAGCTCGGCGCGGAGGCGGTCGTCGAGGCCTGTGACGTGTCCGACGAGGCCGCCGTGGCAGACCTGTTCGCCCGGCACGACATCCGCGGGGTCGTCCACACCGCCGGTGTCCTCGACGACGGCGTGATCGGTTCCCTCACCCCCGAGCGCGTCTCGGCCGTCCTCCGCCCGAAGGCGGACGCGGCGTGGAACCTGCACCGGGCCGCCGAGAACGTCGAGACCTTCGTCCTCTTCTCCTCCGTCGCCGGCACGTTCGGCAGCGCGGGCCAGGCCGCCTACGCGGCGGGCAATGCCTACCTGGACGCCCTGGCGCTCCACCGCCGCTCGCTCGGCCTGCCCGCCGTCTCGCTCGCCTGGGGTCCCTGGACCGACGTGGTCGGCATGACCGGCACGCTCACCGACACCGAGGCCGAGCGCATCGCCCGGCTCGGCCTTCCGGCCATCGTCCCGGAGCAGGGTGTCGCGCTCTTCGACGCGGCCATCGCCACCGGACACCCGGCCGTGCTGCCGGTCCGCCTCGACCTGGCGGCGATGGCCGCGCACGGTGAGGTGCCCGCCCTGCTGCGCGGCCTGGTGCGGGGCCGCGTGCGGCGCGCCGTCGTCGCCGGTTCGGCCGTGTCGGCGGGCTTGGCGCAGCGGCTGTCCGGCCTCGGCGGCGAGGAGCGGCGGGCGGCCGTCCTGGAGCTGGTGCGCGACCAGATCGCGCTGGTACTGGGCCACGAGGGCGGTTCTGCGGTCGATCCGTCGCGGGCGTTCCAGGACCTCGGCTTCGACTCGCTGACGGCGGTCGAACTGCGCAACCGGCTGAAGTCGGTGACCGGCCTCCAGCTGCCGGCCACCGTCGTGTTCGACTACCCGACGGCGAGCGCGCTGGCCGGCTTCCTGCTGGAGGGCCTGTTCGGCACCGAGAACGTCGTCCACGTCCCCGAGGCGATGCCGTCGCCGTCGGACGACCCGATCGTGATCGTCGGGATGGCCTGCCGCTACCCGGGTGGCGTCGAATCGCCCGAGGACCTGTGGCGGCTGGTGGCCGACGGCGTGGACGCGGTCTCCGGCTTCCCGACGAACCGCGGCTGGGACGTCGAGACCCTCTACAACCCGGACCCGGACCACGTCGGGACCTCCTACACGCGCTCCGGCGGATTCCTGCACGACGCCGGTGCGTTCGACCACGAGTTCTTCGGCATGAGCCCGCGCGAGGCGCTGGCGACGGACGCCCAGCAGCGTCTGCTGCTGGAGACCTCGTGGGAGGCCTTCGAGCGCTCCGGCATCGACCCGGTGACGCTGCGCGGCAGCCGGACCGGCGTCTTCGCGGGAGTGATGTACGCGGACTACGCGAGCCTGCTGGGGGGTGGCGAGTTCGAGGGGTACCAGGGCAGCGGCAGCGCGGGAAGCGTGGCCTCGGGCCGCGTCTCGTACACGCTGGGCCTGGAGGGCCCGGCGGTGACGGTCGATACGGCGTGCTCGTCGTCGCTCGTGGCGATGCACCTGGCTGCCCAGGCGTTGCGCGGCGGCGAGTGCTCGCTGGCGCTGGCCGGCGGCGTCACGGTGATGGCGACGCCGAACACCTTCGTGGAGTTCTCGCGCCAGGGCGGCCTGTCGGCCGACGGCCGGTGCCGTTCGTTCGCGGACGCGGCCGACGGCGTCGGCTGGGGCGAGGGCGTCGGCATGGTGGTACTGGAGCGCCTGTCGGACGCCCGCCGGAACGGCCGTCGAGTGCTGGGAGTTCTGCGGGGGAGCGCCGTCAACCAGGACGGTGCGTCGAACGGTCTGACGGCGCCGAACGGTCCGTCGCAGCAGCGGGTGATCCGGCAGGCTCTCGCGAGCGCCGGGCTCTCGACGGCCGATGTGGACGCGGTGGAGGCGCACGGCACCGGGACGACGCTGGGCGACCCGATCGAGGCGCAGGCCCTGATCGCCACCTACGGCCAGGACCGCGAACTGCCGCTGCTCCTGGGCTCGATCAAGTCGAACATCGGCCACTCCCAGGCCGCGGCCGGTGTCGCGGGCGTGATCAAGATGGTGCTCGCGATGCAGCACGGCCTGCTGCCGCGCACCCTGCACG
>NZ_JBHVVI010000275.1:0-2465 GCF_042883685.1 Kitasatospora sp. NPDC058190 | reverse complement strand
GTCCCGCCCCTGGCCGAGGAGGACGGTCTCGCGCTGCTCGACGCCGCCATGGCCGTCGACGAGCCCTACCTGGTCGCGACCGGCCGCATGGCCGCCGGGGCCCGCCCGCGCGGCGAGGTGCCCACGATGTTCCGCGCCCTCCTGCCCGGCGGACGCCGCACGGCCTCCGCCACCGGCACCGGCGCCGCGACCATGACGGCCCTCGCCGCCCGTCTGTACGAGCTGCGCGAGACCGACCGCCTGCGCCACGTCGTGGACCTCGTCCGCACCGAGGCGGCGGCCGTCCTCGGCCACGCCTCACCGCAGGCCGTCGCCGCCGACCGGGACTTCCACGACCTCGGCATCGACTCCCTCACGGCACTTGAGCTGCGCAACCGCCTGACCGCCGTCACCGGCCTGCGCCTGCCCGCGACCCTGGTCTTCGACCATCCGACCCCGGCCGCGATCGCGGACCTCGTCCTCGCGGAGGTGCTCGGCCGGCACGACGAGCCGGTGGCCCCGGCCGCGGCGTCCGCCGCCACCGCCGACGACCCGATCGCGATCGTCGGCATGGCCTGCCGCCTGCCCGGCGGGATCGGCACGCCCGAGGAGCTGTGGGCGCTGGTCGCCGAGGGCCGCGAGGGCATCTCCGACTTCCCGACCGACCGCGGCTGGGACCTCGACACCCTGCTCGGCGGCGGCCCCGGCGACCGGGGGCGAAGCGCCACGGCGAAGGGCGGCTTCCTGCACGGGGTGGCCGACTTCGACGCGGCCTTCTTCGGGATCTCGCCGCGCGAGGCCCTCGCCATGGACCCGCAGCAGCGGCTCCTGCTGGAGACGTCCTGGGAGGCCGTCGAGCGCGCCGGGATCGACCCGACGGCGCTGCGCGGCAGCCGGACCGGCGTCTTCGTCGGCACGGGTGGCCAGGACTACCTGACGCTCGTCATGAACGCCCAGGAGGACATCGAGGGCCACGCGAGCACCGGCCTGGCCGCGAGCGTGGTCTCCGGCCGGATCTCCTACACCTTCGGGCTGGAGGGCCCGGCGGTCACCGTCGACACGGCGTGCTCCTCCTCGCTGGTGGCGATGCACCTGGCCGCGCAGTCGCTGCGCAGCGGCGAGTGCACGCTGGCCCTGGCCGGCGGCGTCACCGTGATGTCGTCCTCGCTCGGTTTCCCCGGCTTCACCCGGCAGGGCGGACTGGCCCCGGACGGACGCTGCAAGGCGTTCGCCGACGCGGCGGACGGGACCGGGTGGTCGGAGGGCGCGGGCGTCCTGGTGCTGGAGCGACTCTCTGAGGCCCGCCGCAACGGGCACCCGGTGCTCGCGGTCGTGCGCGGCAGCGCCGTCAACCAGGACGGTGCCTCCAACGGCCTCACTGCTCCCAACGGCCCGTCCCAGCAGCGCGTCATCCGCCAGGCCCTCGCCAACGCGCGCCTCTCGGCGGCGGAGGTCGACTTCGTCGAGGGCCACGGGACGGGCACCACCCTGGGCGACCCGATCGAGGCCCAGGCGCTCCTTGCCACCTACGGGCAGGAGCGCGAACGCCCGCTGCTGCTCGGCTCGTTGAAGTCCAACATCGGCCACACCCAGGCCGCCGCCGGTGCGGCCGGCGTGATCAAGGCCGTGCTGTCGATGCAGCACGGCGTGCTGCCCCGCACGCTGCACGTGGACGCGCCGTCCTCGCACGTCGACTGGACGGCCGGTGACATCCGGCTGCTCACGCAGGCGGAGGAGTGGCCGGAGACCGGTCGGCCGCGCCGTACGGGCGTGTCGGCGTTCGGGATCAGCGGCACCAACGCGCACGTGATCGTCGAGCAGGCGCCGCCGGTCGAAGCCCCCGCGCCGGAGCCGTCGGTGGCGCCGGGCGTCGTGCCGTGGGTGCTGGCGGGCAAGTCGGAGGCCGCACTGGACGCGCAGCTCGCCCGGCTCGAAGGGTTGGACGCCTCGCCTGTGGACGTCGGCCTCTCGCTGGCCGCCGGGCGATCGCGGTTCGCGCACCGGGCGGTGCTGCTGGACGGCACCGAGGTGGCCCGGGGCGTCGCCGACGGCGAGCGCAGGACGGCACTGCTGTTCTCCGGGCAGGGCGCCCAACGTCTCGGCATGGGGCAGGAGTTGTACGCCCGCTTCCCCGTGTTCGCCGAGGCCTTCGACGCGGTCTGCGCGCAGTTCGACCTGCCGGTCCGCGAGGTCGTGTGGGGCTCGGACGGGGAGCTGATCAACCGGACCGCCTACGCCCAGGCCGGGTTGTTCGCCGTCGAGGTGGCGTTGTACCGGCTCGTCGAATCGCTGGGCGTGCGAGCCGAGTTCGTGGCGGGGCACTCGATCGGCGAGATCGCGGCCGCCTACATCGCCGGAGTGTTCTCCCTGGCCGACGCCTGTGCCCTGGTAGCCGCTCGCGGCCGCCTCATGCAGGCGCTGCCGTCCGGCGGTGCGATGCTCGCCGTTCAGGCGACGGAGGACGAAGTCCGGCCGTTGCTGGGTGA
>NZ_JBHVVI010000274.1:0-2496 GCF_042883685.1 Kitasatospora sp. NPDC058190 | reverse complement strand
CGCGTCGCGAGCAGGGAGTGGCCGCCGAGTTCGAAGAAGTTGTCGTCGATGCTGACGGACGGGACGCCGAGGACGTCGGCGAAGACGCCGCAGAGCGCTTCTTCCTGCGCGGTGCGGGGTGCGCGTCCTGCGGTCGTGGCCGTGTAGTCCGGTGCGGGCAGGGCGTTGCGGTCGAGCTTGCCGTTGGCGGTCAGCGGCAGCGCGTCCAGGACGACCACCGCGCTGGGGACCATGTAATCGGGGAGGTCCGAGGCGACGTGCCTGCGCAGTAGCTCGGTGTCCACGGCCTGTGGTGAGACCGGGACGATGTAGGCGACGAGGCGCTTGTCGCCGGGGGTGTCCTCGCGGGCGATGACGGTGGTCTGGGAGACGGCGGGGTGTGCGGCCAGTGCCGACTCGACCTCGCCGAGCTCGATGCGGAAACCGCGGATCTTGACCTGGTCGTCGGCACGTCCCGCGAACTCCAGCGTGCCGTCCGCACGCCACCGCACCAGGTCACCGGTGCGGTACATGCGCTCGCCGGAGCCGCCGTAGGGGTTGGCGACGAAGCGCTCGGCAGTGAGGGAGGGGCGGTTCAGGTAGCCACGGGCCAGACCCGCACCCGCCACGTACAACTCACCCACGGCGCCGGGCGGGACCAGCTGCAGCCCGCCGTCGAGGACGTAGACGGAGGTGTTGTCCAGCGGGCGGCCGATCGGCAGGGTGCTCCCGACGTTCGCGGCGGCATCCACGGAGTGCTGGGTCGCGCAGAGCGTCACCTCCGTGGGCCCGTACAGGTGCCGTACGACGATCCCGCGATTCGCCTCCAGCACGCGGCGAACCGCCCCGGCGGGCACGACGTCCCCTCCGGTGAGGACCTCGCGCACACCGGCGAAGGAACCCGGGTCCTCCTCGGCCATGACCCGGAACAGGCCGGCCGTGACGTGGATGTGGGTGATCTCGTGTCGCACGATCAGCGAGCGCACGGCAGCGGCGTCCAGGTCGCCGGCCGGAGCGACCACGACCTCGCCGCCGGTGAGCAGCGGCACCCACAGCTCGTATGTCGAGGCATCGAAGGCGTGCGGGGCGTGCAGGAGGACCCGGTCTGCGGGCCCGAGGTGCCAGCAGCGGTCCGACCCCAGCTCCACGACGTCACGGTGCGTGGTCGCGATGCCCTTCGGTGTCCCGGTGGAGCCGGAGGTGTACATCACGTACGCGAGGTGCTCCGGCCGGGTGGCGAAGGGCAGGTCCGTGGCGTCCTCGATCTCGCCGCCGGTCTCCGGCCCCACGGTCAGGACGTCCACGCCCTGCTCGGCCGCCGTCGCCGCGCACTCGTGTCCGCTCATGGCCGAGTCGACCAGCAGGATCCGTGCCGCGGTGTCCCGGAGGATCAGGTGCATCCGGTCGACGGGAGCCCGGGTGTCGATGGGGAGGTAGGCGCCGCCGGCCTTGAGGATCGCGAGGAGTGAGACGACGAGGTCGGCGGAGCGTTCCATGAGGACGCCGACCAGGGTCTCGGGGCCGACGCCGCGCTGGGCCAGCAGCCGCGCGAGGCGGTTGGCGCGGGCGTTCAGTTCGGCATAGGTGAGCTGGTCGTCCCGGTGGGTGAGGGCGGTGGCGTCGGGGGTGCGGGTGACCTGGGCTTCGAACAGCTCGTGCAGGGTCCCGGCGGGAGTGTGCACCGCGGTGTCGTTCCACTCGGTGAGAAGTCGGCGGCGCTCGGCGTCGTCGAGGATCTCGATGCTGTGGAGGGGGGTGTGGGGTGCCGTTTCGAGCGCCGCGGTCAGGTTGCCGGTCGCGGTGTGGAGCAGGGTGGCGACGAGGGCCGGATCGACGGGCGAGGCGGCCTGGACGGTGAGGAGGAAGCCGGTGCCCGTGTCGTCGACCGAGACCGCGAGCGGGTAGGTGGTGCGCTCCTGGGCCTGGAGGAACTCGACGCCTTCGAGGGCGGAGTCGGGTCCGTGGTCGGCGTCGCTGCTGTGACGGTAGTTGAGGAAGGACGTGAACAGCGGGGTCTGGACGGGCAGCTTGCTGGCCTGCTGGGCGAGGACGAGGGGTGCGTGCTCGTGGACGAGGAGGTCCGCGAGCTGTGCCTGTATGGAGCGGACGGCTTCGATGGCGGTCGTGTCGCCGGTGCGGACGCGGACCGGGAGGGTGTTGATGAACAGTCCGGGGACGCGGTCCGCGCCCGAGCCGGCCTGCATGCGCCCGAACAGGACGGTGCCGAAGACGACGTCGTCGCGGGTGGAGGTGCCCGCGACCACGCGTGCCCACGCGAGGTGGAAGAGGGCGGCCGGGCTGACGCCGAGCCGGCGTGCCTGATCCCTCAGCCTGCGGGCGAGTCCGGAGTCCATCGGCACGGTGGCCTCTGCGTCGGCCTCGTCCACCTCGCTGCCCAACTGGCCGAAGGGGGCGGTTGGTTCGGTGATGTCGTGGAGGAGGGTGTTGAAGAAGTGTTCGTGTTCTTCGCGGGGGATGCGGAGGCGGGCTTGGGCGACGAAGTCGCGGAAGGGGAGG
>NZ_JBHVVI010000273.1:0-2499 GCF_042883685.1 Kitasatospora sp. NPDC058190 | reverse complement strand
CAGCCGAGTACTTGTACGTCCCCAACGGGAACTCCTGTTCTCCGGATCATCACGATCCAAGTGTCCAGGGTGTCCACGTTCCGGGGGAAACCTCCATATTCGTACGGTCCTGTCCTTGCTGACGGTGACGACGACCTGCCGACCGTCCAGCACGGTCGTTGCCACCGCAGCCACCCCTTGCGTGTGGCCTTCCAGGGGGTCGCCGATCGGCGCGCCGGTGCCCAGGTCCCACACCCGCACCGTCCCGTCCTCGCCGCCGGTGACAGCGACCGGCCGGCCCTCCAGCTCACCGAGTGCCGCCGCCCGCACCCAGCCGGTGTGGCCTTGCACGTGGCTGCCGATCGGCTGGCGCGTGGCCAGGTCCCACACCCGCACCGTCCCGTCCTTGCTGTCGGTGACGGCGACCGTGGTCGTCGCCACCAACACGGTTCCGGTGGGAACTTTCAGCGTGTCCCCGATCTGCTCGCCGGTGGCCAGGTCCCACACCCGCGCCGTCCCATCCTCGCCGCCGGTGACAGCGACCGGCCGGCCCTCTATGGCTCCGGTTACCGCCACCCGCACCACGCCGGTCTGGCCTTCCAGCGGCTCGCCGATCTGCTCACCGGTGGCCAGATCCCATACCCGCACCGTTCCGTCGTGGTCGCTGGTGACGGCGACCGGCCGGCCGTCCACCTCACCGGTCGCCGCCGTCGAGATCCCATCGCTGTGGCCTCGCCGGGGGTTGCCGACCTGCTGGCGGGTGGCTAGATCCCACACCCACACCGTCCCCCACTCGCCGCCGGTGACGGCGACCGGCCGACCCTCCACCACCCCGGTGGCCACCGCCCACACCTCCAGGTCATGGCCTTCCAAGGGCTCGCCGATCTGCTGGCGGGTGGCCAGGTCCCACACCCGCGTCGTCCCGTCCTCGCCGCCGGTGACGGCGACCGGACGGCCCTCCACCACCGCCGTCGCCACCGCATACACCTCGCCGTCGTGGCCGTGCAGGAGGTCGCCGACGGGCTGCCCGGTGGCCAGGTCCCACACCCGCACCGTCCCCTGGTCGTCGCCGGTGACGGCGACCGGACGGCCCTCCACCACCGCCGTCGCCACCGCATACACCTCGCCATGGTGGCCTTGCAGGGGGTCGCCGATCTGCTGGCGGGTGGCCAGGTCCCACACCCGCACCGTCCCGTCCTCGCAGTTGGCGATGGCGACCGGGCGGCCGTCCACCACCGCCGTCGCCACCGCATACATCGGGCCGTCGTGGCCGTGCAGGGGGGCGCCGATCTGCTGGCGGGTGGCCAGGTCCCACACCCGCGCCGTCCCTTCCTCGCCGTTGGCGATGGCGACCGGGCGGCCGTCCACCACCGCCGTCGCCACCGCGCCTACGCCTTCGAGTGTGTCCCCGATCTGCTCGGCGGTGGCCAGGTCCCACACCGACATAGCCTCCCCGCCAGTGACGGCGACCGGGCGGCCCTCCAGCACGGTCGTCGGCACCGCGCGCACCGCGCCGTCGTGGCGGTACCGGAGGCAGCCGATCTGCTCGCCGGTGACCAGGTTCCACACCCGTACGTCCTCGGCGCCGGTGACGGCGACCAGGCGGCCGTCCACCATCGCCGTCGCCACCGCGTGCACGGGGGTGCCGTGGTCCATCATGTGCCGGAACCGGGCATCGACCTGGGTACCGGTCGACCACTCCACCTGCCACCGCAGCGCAGGCTCGCCCGCCACCGCAACGGCACTGATCCGCGCCGCCAACTCCATGTCCCCGTAGCGAGCCGCGTCCAGCGCCAGCAACTGCCGACGCACCCCCGCCGTCGCATCCCGGTGCACATGTGCCGACGCCCGATACACCGCCGCCACCAAACGAGCCCGCGGATCCGCCCCCGAATCCAGCAGCCCCCACACCCGCGCCGGATCGCCATTCACCAACAACCCCAGGTCCGTCCACCACGCCACCGGACCGGTACCTGAACCACCCTCACGCCCATCACGATTCATGACCGGAACCGTAGACGCACCCGCTGACAGGCGTGCTGCTGGGCTTCGTGGGCGTCCGGCGGTGCCGGACGCCCGGGCACCAGCGCCGCGCTTGGCCCCTGCAGCCCCGGCCAGGCGTGTGGCCTTGCGGCTGTTCCGGGCCGGGGCGGAAAGACGCCCGTTGCGTTCGCCTACTCAAGAGTGGCCGGCCCGCAGGGGCCCGATGGGGAGGATGGTCTGCCCGGTCAGCGGGGAGACAGGACCGCGACCTCGTGACCGAAACCGACCACGAGCCGCCCGCCTGGAGCCACCGCCAACGCAGTCACGCCTGCGGGGAACACCAGTTCCGGCCCCAGTTGCTCGCCGGTGGCCACGTCCCACACCCGCACCGCCCCCTCGTAGCGGCCGGTGACGGCGACCGGACGGCCCTCCATGACTCCGATTGCCGCCGCCCGCGTCCGGCCGTCGTGGCCCTGCAGGGCGTCGCCGATCTGCCGACGGGTGGACAGGTCCCATATTCGTACGGTCCCGTCGTTG
>NZ_JBHVVI010000272.1:0-2611 GCF_042883685.1 Kitasatospora sp. NPDC058190 | reverse complement strand
GGCCTTCGCCGAGGACTGAGAGCCTGGCCGCCTCCACTGCGGCCAAGACGGCCTGCACCGCCGGGGCCCTCGCGGCCACTGGTGCGCAGCCTCATGCCCGCGCTTCTACCCGCCCGCCGGCCAGCCACCGCGCCGAACTGCCGGCCCCGGCCGGTGTATGGGTGGGTGTTTCCCAGGCAGGCGCGCACCCGAACGGCCCCACCGGGGCTGTGTCGGTGGGGTTGGCTGTGGGCCGCTTGGGTAGCCGCGCGGCATGACGATTCACAACGCCGGTCCAGGACGTCTACAGCGCCTCCAAGTCCTTCCTCCAGTCCTTCGCTCACCGTCACCGCGCCGACACCTGGCACCATCGACCCGGGCCCCCAGGCCTCGGCCAAACTGCCGGTCGGTGACGCGCAGGCGCACCGCAGGATGGCGGCGACAGCTGACGCCCGGCCGCCCGGAGCACCGCATGAACACCCCGAATCCTCACACCGCTTCGGCGACGCCGCCGCCCTGCTGATCCGCTACGGCGCCCAGACAGTACCTACCGATCCCGAACGCGAACAACGAGAGGTGACGTGATGAAGGCCCTGACCTGGCACGGCAAGCGGGACGTGCGCATCGATACGGTCCCGGACCCCGTGCTGACCGATCCGACCGATGTGATCGTGGAGGTGACCTCTACCGGCCTGTGCGGTTCCGACCTGCACCTGTACGAGGTGCTGGGGCCATTCCTGAGCGAGGGCGACATCCTCGGTCACGAACCCATGGGCGTCGTGCGCGACGTCGGCCGCGACGTCACGGCGCTCACGCCAGGAGACCGGGTCGTCGTCCCCTTCAACGTCTCCTGCGGCACCTGCTTCACCTGCAGGCAGGGCCTGCACTCGCAGTGCGAAACCACCCAGGTCCGTGAATACGGCAGCGGCGCCGCCCTGTTCGGCTACACGAAGCTCTACGGCCAGGTCCCGGGAGGACAAGCCGAACTGCTCCGGGTCCCGTTCGGCAACTCCCTGCCGATCAAGGTTCCCCAGGGCCCACCGGACGACCGCTTCGTGTTCCTCTCCGACGTGCTACCCACCGCGTGGCAGGCCGTCCAGTACGCCGACGTCCCCGAGGACGGCAGCCTGGTCGTCCTCGGACTCGGCCCGATCGGCGACATGTCCACGCGGATCGCCGATGATCACCTCGGCGTCGCCAAGGTGATCGGAGTGGACCTGGTGCCCGAACGCCTGGAGCGCGCCCGCTCCCACGGCGTCACCGCGCTCAACCTCGACGACCACGACAAGGACCTCCCCGACGTCATCCGCGAGCTCACCGACGGCCGCGGCCCACACGCGGTGATCGACGCCGTCGGCATGGAAGCGCACGGCTCGCCCGCGGCCACACTCGCCCAACGGATGACCACACTGCTCCCCAGCCGGCTCGCCGCCTCCCTCATGGAGCGTGTCGGCGTCGACTGCATGCACGCGCTCCACCTGGCGATCGACATCGTCCGGCGCGGCGGCACCATCTCCCTGTCCGGCGTCTACGGCGGCATGACCGATCCGCTGCCGCTGCTGACGATGTTCGACAAGCAGATCCAGCTACGGATGGGCCAGGCCAACGTCCGTCGCTGGGTGCCCGACATCCTGCCCCTGCTCCTGGACGGCGATCCGCTCGGCGTCGACGCCTTCGCCACTCACCACCTACCGCTGTCGGAGGCACCGCGCGCCTACGAGATGTTCCAGCAGAAGCAGGACGGGGCAGTGAAGGTGCTCTTCCAGCCCTGATGAGCCCCGAGCCCAGGGCGCGCATCCCCAAAGCCGCGGGCCTTCTATGGGTCTACCGGGTCGTGCCTCGGCCGGAGGCCCAGCTCAGCAAATCGGCTCACACAGTGACCCGCTTTTGATCCGCTGCCCGTGTCCCTCCGTTTCACCCGTCGACGACAGCGCCCTTCGACCAGGGCGCAGCGCACAAAAACCATCCATGTCGTGACTGTGGATTCCTGACTTCGGCTCGCGACGTTGGGGACCCGAGAGTCAGGCCGGTGCTGGCCATGCGGCTGAAACACCACGTCCGCTGCCCTTCTCCGCCCTCGGCACACGGCCACCGTTCACGATACGGGCGACTGCGGCCGCCCTCGGGACGACCCGCAGGCTGCTCCGTCCATGATCCCGGCCAGGCCAAGTCGAGCCTTACTCACCTTCGCCTCCCGCCAGCACTCAGCGCACCGGGATGAACCCACGACGCGGACCGCCTTTGCGCCCCGGGAGCAATGCTCAAGACCTGTGGATCGGTTCCGGGAGGAGCACAGAGGGCGTACCTTCCCGAATGATCCAGTGATGGTCATCGAGTAGACCGACGTTCGCAGCGTCGGTCGGGAAGGCACGCCCGTGCTCACCGTAGTCAATGCCGACGGCTCGACGCGAGACGGCTCCCTGCTGGACGAGATCGTCCGCGAGGGCGCGAGGCGGATGCTGGCCGCCGCACTGGAAGCTGAAGTCAACGCATACATCGCCGAGTTGACCCATGAATGCGATGAGAACGGGCGCCGTCTAGGGCGGGTATTCGGTCGTGATCAACGGGTTCGGGTGAGAGCCTTGATCCAGATCATTGCGCCGCGGAGGTGAAGGCCGGCGAGGTAGCTTTC
>NZ_JBHVVI010000271.1:0-2620 GCF_042883685.1 Kitasatospora sp. NPDC058190 | reverse complement strand
TCCATCCGCATAGCGCATACCAACGGCATAGCGCGCAAGTGATGGTCAGTCAGCTACACAAACAGGCCAATCACCTTGAAGCGCCGAGGTCAGTATCCAGAAACCCGCCAAACGGCAGGGGTGTTGGCCAAGGCGGCTACCCTGGTCCGGATCAGCTTTCCATGCCCTGCGCGTCTTTGGCTGCGGAGCGGTGCCGTCGAGTGCCGCTCGCGCCAGGTTTCCGCTTTGTCCGATGACTTCGACCTGCTGCGGGTCAGGAGTCAAGGTCATCGCGCATCTGAGGCTCGGTCAGGTCGTCGGCCCACCACACCTCCCAGCGGGCATCGCCGATCCACTCGGTGCAGACCTCGGTCTCGGTGTCCCGGGTCAGGTCCCGGGCGAGGTGGTAGGCCTGCCTGCTGCGGCTGGTCATCGCGCACCACCGCCCGCCGTGCCGAGCCCGCCCAGGTCGGCACGGCCGATCTCCAGACGGGAGGCGAGGTTGAGCTTGACCTCGCCGTAGGGGTGTACGTGGCCCCGGAACAGCGGGGTCAGGCCGCGTCGGTCGGCCGGCCCGAGCAGGTCGGCCCAGGCGGGTTCGGCCAGGACGGCCTGCAGCATCAGGGTGTTCACGTACACGAGGCTGGCCTGGAGGATGCGCAGGCACAGCGCGGCCATCTCGACCTCCTCGCGCCGGTTGCTGGAGATCTCCCAGCCCTTGCCGTAGTAGATCACCGCGTTCGCACGGTTCCAGGCCTCCACCACGTTCAGGCCCTCCTCGATCTCGCGCTGCAGGGCGCGGTCGCGCGGGTAGCGGCGCTCCAACTCGGCCTCAAGATCCTCCACCCGCGCCCGGGCGGCCTCCCGACGCTCCTCCAGCAACCCCAACGGCGACGGCGGCATCACACACTCCGTTCCGACCTCGACAATCCGACGCCGAAACCCTGTCGCTCAACCCCGCACACCATGCCTGAACAGCGAAAAGTCATATACCGCAAGCGGATTGCGGATGCCTTCTGAGCCGCCTCGCCCCGCTGTACGGGACGAAGATCCCCGTCCAGGCCCTGTGGCTCGACCTCGCCGTCGACCAGGGCGTACTCCAGCTGCGCCGCCCCGATGGCAGCGTCGGTCACCTGCCGGTCGCCGAACTCGCCGTAATGATCGGTGACCAGCGCGCGGCTGCGGACGTGCGCAGCACTGTCCACGAGCTCCATGCCGCCGGCGGGGTCCTGGTCGAGCCCAGCGATCAGGAGGAGGTCGTGCTGCGGGTGGTCGTCGGCAAGCCGGCCAAGCCGGGTGATCCGTGGCTGTTCGGTGGGGACCTGGCCAGTGCGCTGGTGCCCAAGGTCTGTATCCCGGTTGCGCCGGGGAGCCTGCCGCCGGATGAGTTTGCCGCGTTGGGCTACCTGCGTGCCCATCTCGCCGAGGGCACGACCGGTACTGCTCTGGAGTACGCGTCGTTCGTCGGTGTCGGCACTGAGGAGCGTGCCCAGGAGTTGTTCGACGCCGTCGCCCACCTCATCGACGCCCGAGGGTGCCCGGCCTGTCCGACCGCCCACCTGTGCACGCGAGGCCTCGAGGCCGAGCCGACGGTGTGACAGTAGCGGCCGGAGCCCGAGGCGTCCCGGTCCCGAATCCCGGTCAGGCGCGAGTCCCGAGGGCAGTTCTTGGCTGGCCGCGGGTAAAAAATTTCTGACCTCCTGGCATGTCCGCAGCCGAAAGTTTGCAGGTCGCAGGCCTGTTCGCGAGCATCGAGCGGGTCTAGCATTCCGGGTCACAGCAGCCCCACCACCCCCTTGTCGGGCCGCCGAGCAGATCGTCCTCGGCGCGATGCTGCGGTCCAAGGACTTCATCGCCAGACGATTCTCCCCGCGGACTACTACCGGCCCGCGCACGAACTGATCCACGGCGCAATCCTCGCCCTGTACGCCGCGGGAGAGCCGGACCCGATCACCACCGCCGCCGAACTCACCAAACGCGGCCAACTGGCCCGGTGCGGAGGCACCGACTACCTGCACCCCCCCAGTCAACGGCGTCGGGAGCATCGCCACCGCAGGCCTGACGCTCGACCATGTACGCGAGAACGCCCTGCGCCGCCGGCTCATCGAGACCGCCCTGCGGATGGACCAGCTCGCGCATAGCGAAGCCCCGACCGACCATGTCCTCGCGGACTGCACAGCGGAGATCCTCGCCCCCCCCCGCGTCACTGCCGGCGCCGACGCTCCACGGAGTGCACGCTTACTGACCTCGGCGCTTCAAGGTGATGGCGGTGGGAGGTCTAGGGAGAGTCCGGTCCCGGTGAGGAAGCCGTCGAGGAGGTCGGAGCGGTACTGCAGTCGTTTGAGGCGGTTGCGGACGAGGGCTTCGAGTCGGTCGAGGGCGACGCTGGCGAGGTTCGCCAGACTTCGTTTGACGTGGGCCCACAGGTACTCGACCGCGTTCAGCTCGGGTGCGTAGGCGGGCAGCACGAACACCGTCAGCCAGTCCCTCGCGTCGATCAGGTCGCGCATCGCGTGGGAGACGTGGGTGTTCAGCCGGTCCCACACTGAGCTTCCCCCGCTGCGCGGGAGGCGTTGATTACCTGGTCAGGACGGGTGTGGCTAGTTCGACGGCCACCGGTTCGGCCGTCGCCTGGTCGGCG
>NZ_JBHVVI010000270.1:0-2646 GCF_042883685.1 Kitasatospora sp. NPDC058190 | reverse complement strand
GCGCGACACCCGACACCACCCGCCCAGGGCAGCTTCCCGCTCCAGCACGCTGCCACCGCCGGCGTCATGGTGCGGTGGTTCGGTTTCGCCGGGCGTCCGCGCCCTGCATACGTTCTTCGAATTGCGCGTCAGCGGTACTGAGGGGGACATCATGCGACCTGACTTCGTCACGGTCCTGGGCACCGGATCCGTGGCGCGCAGCGTCGCCAACCGCCTGGCCAACGCCGACTTCACGACCAGCACCCCGCAGACCGGCGGGACCCACGTGCTCGTGACCGCGTTCGCCGTCGCGGAGCCCAGCCCGCACATCTTCGAGGAGACCCGCCGCGTCCTCGCCGCGATGGCGCCCGGTAGCTGGTGGATCGACATGACCTACCACCCGCTACGGACCGACGACCTGTTGGTCCCGCCGGAGGATCTCGCCCGGGTGACACGGGTGCGCGTGCCGGTCACCGACGTGCGCGGCGTGCTGGTGGCCAGTCCACCTGTCGACCTGGACCTTCGCAGCCGACAGGTCTGCGACGCCATCCTGAGGGTCGCCGACCTCGTCCTGCCCACGCAGACCCCCGAGTTCCCGATCGCCTCGCTCGACTTCGGCCTCGCCGAGCCGCCCGCCCCGGCACACCACCAGCGACCGGTCGGGCACGAGCCGCCGGCTGCCGCGCAGGCGCGCACCCGCTCCTGATAGCGCCACCCCTGACCCGTTCTTACCCGGGAGGTGCGGCAGGGCGCTGACCTGCGGTGGGGAGTTCCGCCCCCGGGGCGGTGAGTTTCGCCCCAGGCCGCTAACGACCCGGTCGGGGAACGCGGCTTCGGCGCGTCTGCGGGCCCGGTAGGCGGCCTGTCGGCAGGGACGCGGGCCGCGGGCAGTACCGGCGACCCCACCCGCGCGGCCGACGCCCGTGCCGTGGCGGGCCCACTGGAGGTGTGACCTGTTGGCGCCGGTGGGGTGTTTTTGCCTGTTTTAGGCGTTTCTCCCTTGGTCGGTCGGACCTATAGGCGGGGTTCGGTTGGGTGTGGGGTGGGTTGGCGGGTGTGTGACTGGGGGCGGGTTTGGTTGCTGTGTGTGTTCGCCGCGGGCATGCCATGTCCGGGGCAGGGGTGGTTTCGGGGACGGGGAATTCGGTATTGTTTCCCGCTGTTTTCTGCGCCGTTTTCCGATGCCGTTTCACGGTGGTTTTCCGGTGTCTTTTTGACGTGCGGGTGGCGGGTTTTCGGTGGTGCCGTTCGGGTGTCCGCCAGTGTGGCCCGAGGCGGCCTTGGTGTGTCCTTGGTGCGGCTCTTCCCGGTGGCGCCGTCCTGGTCGGCCGCCAGGCCGTCCCGCTGCGCCTCGGGGGCCGGTCCCCGGCCGGGGACCGCCAGGCCGCGGTTCGACGTCCTGGTCGTCCTGGCCGCCGCCCCGTCGCGTCCACCTCGGCCACCGCTCCACCCTCGGCGCACCGCGCCGCGCACCTCGGCGTACCGCGCCGCACCCCCACCAGCCGGCACCCGCTGCCCCCGTGCCGCCGCAGGCGGTACCGCAGCCCACCTCCTGAGGGGCCGCCAGGCCTCGCCACGACCCCGCCCCGCCCCGGGAACTCCCTCACTACCCAAGACCGTGCTGCGCCCCTTTTTCCGGTGGCGCCGCAGGCGACACCCACCCGCCATTCCCGAGGGGCCGCCAGGCCCCGACCCCTGCCAAAGCCCCGCTCCTTTCCCCGGAGTTCCTGCACCGTGCTGCGCTTCGCCGTTCGGTGTCGCATTCAAGGGAGGGACGACGGGTAATCTGGTGCATTGATGTCTGGTGGTGGCGGAGAGAATGTCGCCAGACCGGTGATGGGATTCCGTCAGGGTTTTCAACGGAACGGGGAGGCGGGTTTGGTGGTGTCATCCTCGCGCGTCCTTGACGGGGAGATTCGGTGACATCCCCGTCATTCTGAGGCCCCCGTGCTGCGCCTTCTCCGGGCCGTTTCGGCGGGGTGTGGTGGTGACGGCCGGGGGCGGTTTCCCGGGCCGTCCCTTGGCCCGATTTGGGGCAGGGGTGTGGGGGTCGGGTCCGTGACAGCTCTTGCATTTTCGTCACCTTGCCCCGTGCCCGGGGCGAGAGGCCTAGGGAGGACTGCCTGGGAGCGCCTCGCTCCGGGGTCGGGGGAGGGCCCGGCGTGTGGGGCCCGGCAGGGCCCCGGATGGGGGTGTGGCGCTGCCGCCGGGAATTTGCGCCACATCGTCAACGGGATGGCGCGCCGGATATCGGCCTCCCCGTCAGGGGAGGGCCCTCTACCGGAAATTCGCGCCACATCGTCAACGGCGGGGCCCGGCCCGTGGGGAGCGGGCCGCTACCGGAAATTCGCGTCACATCGTCAACGGGGTGGGGTGCCAGAGGGGAAGGGGGCTGCTACCCGAAATTCGCGCCACATCGTCAACGCCCGCCAGGGTGGGCCGCAAGTCCCGCCCAGTTGATGCCCCGCCAGGGGCCAAAGCCCCGCCCGCCAATTCGCCGCAGACGAATGGACACCAGCCACCCCGCCCGGCGCAGCCGGGCCCCGAGGCGCAGCCTCGGGGCACCACGCACGGTGACGCCGCCAGGCGTCACCCCCGCACCTGGCGGTGCGTCAGCACCCTGTCTATTATAAACAAATGAAGCAGCCGACGATTTAGGGAGTTTAG
>NZ_JBHVVI010000269.1:0-2683 GCF_042883685.1 Kitasatospora sp. NPDC058190 | reverse complement strand
CACACTGCGCGGGCCGTTTATTTTTTTATAAACACCCCGGTGTTTTTTTTTAAAAACCCACACCCCGCGGGGGCGCCCCCCCCCCGGGGCCCCCCCGCCCTCGGTTGTCACTCACCCGCTCCTGACCCGACGCTCGGGGCGGTACCCGCCCCAACCACGCTGAACAGGGGCAAAGCGGTCGGGAGGGGCCCCACGCGATAGCCTGGACGACGATTGACGGGGCCGCGCCCACGGAGGGCGGGGCGCCCAGCAGCGCCCGGGGGCGCCCCGGGCGGCCGACGAAGCGAGGGGTAGCCCAGCCGTGCGCATTGCCAGGTTTTCCGTCCGGGAAGGGAGCCCTGCCGCCGGCAGCGTCTCCTTCGGCGTAGTGGAGGGGGACCCTTCCCAGACCGACTCGCTGGTCGTCCACGCGCTGGCCGGCCACCCGTTCGGCCAACCCCAGCCCACCGGCGAGAGCTACCGCTTCCAGGACGTCCGGCTGCTCAGCCCGATGCTCCCCAACAAGATCGTGGCGGTCGGCCGCAACTACGCGGCGCACGCGGCCGAGCTGGGCAACGACGTCCCGGACACCCCGCTCACCTTCTTCAAGCCCTCCACCTCGGTGATCGGCCCGACCGAGAGCATCGCGTACCCGCCGTTCTCCTCGGACGTCCACCACGAGGCCGAACTCGCCGTGGTGATCGGTCGGATGTGTCGCGAGGTGCCGCTGGACCGGGTGCCCGAGGTGATCCTCGGCTACACCTGCGCCAACGACGTCACCGCCCGGGACGTCCAGCAGCGCGAGGGCCAGTGGGCGCGGGCCAAGGGCTTCGACACGGCCTGCCCGCTGGGCCCGTGGATCGAGACCGACCTCGACCCGGGCGACCTCGCGATCACCTGCACGGTCAACGGCGAGCTGCGCCAGACCGGCCGCACCTCCCTGATGGTCCGCTCGGTCGCCGAGCTGATCGTCCACATCTCCGAGGCCATGACGCTGCTGCCCGGCGACGTCATCCTCACCGGCACGCCCGCAGGGGTGGGCCCCCTCAACGTCGGCGACGAGGTCGCCGTCTCCATCGAAGGCATCGGCACTCTCACCAACAAGGTGATCACGCGTGGCTAACACTGACCCGGCCGTCCGGGTTCGCTTCTGTCCCTCCCCGACCGGCAACCCCCACGTGGGCATGGTCCGCACCGCCCTCTTCAACTGGGCCTACGCCCGCCACAACGGCGGCACCATGGTCTTCCGGATCGAGGACACCGACTCCGCCCGCGACTCCGAGGAGTCGTACGACCAGCTGCTCGACGCCATGCGCTGGCTCGGCCTCGACTGGGACGAGGGCCCGGAGGTCGGCGGCCCGCACGCGCCGTACCGCCAGTCGCAGCGGATGGACATCTACGCCGACGTCGCCCGCCGCCTGCACGAGGCCGGCCACGCCTACCACTGCTACTGCAGCGCCGAGGAGCTGGACGCGCGCCGCGAGGCCGCCCGCGCGGCCGGCAAGCCCTCCGGCTACGACGGCCACTGCCGGGACCTGACGGACGACCAGGTCGCCGTCTACAAGCTGGAGAAGCGCGAGCCGATCCTGCGCTTCCGGATGCCCGACGAGACCATCAGCTTCGACGACCTGGTCCGCGGCACGCTCACCTTCGAGCCGGAGAACGTGCCGGACTACGGCATCGTCCGGGCCAACGGCGCCCCGCTGTACACCCTGGTCAACCCGGTGGACGACGCCCTGATGGGCATCACCCACGTGCTGCGCGGCGAGGACCTGCTCTCCTCCACCCCGCGCCAGATCGCGCTGTACGCCGCGCTCGC
Source organism: Kitasatospora sp. NPDC058190 (assembly GCF_042883685.1). Lineage (NCBI taxonomy): Bacteria > Bacillati > Actinomycetota > Actinomycetes > Kitasatosporales > Streptomycetaceae > Kitasatospora > Kitasatospora sp. NPDC058190. The sequence goes on along the minus strand of NZ_JBHVVI010000269.1, from coordinate 885 downwards.
CGAGATCGGCGTCGGCGCCGGCCTCACCCCGCGCTTCGGCCACCTGCCGTACGTGATGGGCGAGGGGAACAAGAAGCTCTCCAAGCGCGACCCGCAGTCCTCGCTCAACATGTACCGCGAGCGCGGCTTCATCCGCGAGGGCCTGCTCAACTACCTGTCCCTGCTGGGCTGGTCGCTGGCCGAGGACCGCGACCTGTTCGACATGGACGAGATGGTCGCCGCCTTCGACGTCGCCAAGGTGAACGCCAACCCGGCGCGCTTCGACCTGAAGAAGTGCGAGGCGATCAACGCCGAGCACGTCCGCAGGCTGGCCCCGGAGGACTTCGTCCGGCGCCTGGTGCCGTTCCTGCAGGCCCCCGGCCTGCTGCCGGCCGAGCCGACCGCCGAGCAGCTGGACCTGCTCGCCAAGGTCGCGCCGCTCACCCAGGAGCGGATGGTCGTGCTGAGCGAGATCGTCAACATGGCCGGCTTCCTGTTCGTCGACCCGGCCGACTTCACCGTCGACCCGGACGACGCCGCCAAGGTGCTCACCCTGGACGCCCGCCCGGTGCTGGAGGCCAGCGTCAAGGCGCTGGAGGAGCTCGCGGACTTCACCCCGGAGCCGATCCAGGCCGCGCTGCGTGAGGCGCTGGTGGAGGGCCTGGGCATCAAGCCCAAGTTCGCCTTCACGCCGCTGCGGGTGGCCGTCACCGGCCGCCGGGTCTCCCCGCCGCTGTTCGAGTCGATGGAGCTGCTCGGCCGCCCCGAGACGCTGCGCCGGCTGCGCTCCGCCCTGGACGCCCTGCCCGCCGCCTAGGCGCTGTGAGGGCCTGCCCGACGGGAGATCCGCAGGGCAGGCCCGAACAGGCCGCTGAGCAGGCCGCGGGCCCGGCCTTCCGCCGGGCC
>NZ_JBHVVI010000268.1:0-2782 GCF_042883685.1 Kitasatospora sp. NPDC058190 | reverse complement strand
GATCCCACACCCGCACTGTCTCGTCGGCGCCGCCGGTGACGGCGACCGGCCGGTCTTCCACCACCGCCGTCGCCACGGCAGACACTGTGCGGTCGTGGCCGTGCAGGAGAGCGCCGATCTGCTCGCCGGTGGCCAGATCCCATACCCGCACCGTCTTGTCGTCGCCGACGGTGACGGCGACCGGCTGGCCTTCCACCTCCCCGGTGGCCACCGCCCGCACCACGCCGTCGTGGCCGTGCAGCGGCTCGCCGACCTGCTCCCCGGTGGCCAGGTCCCACACCTGTACCGCGTTTCCGCCGGTGACGGCGACCGACCGGCCGTCCACCACCGTCGCTGCCACCGCGTACACCACGCCGTCGTGGTCTATCAGGGGGTCGCCGATCTGGTCACCGGTGATCAGGTCCCACACCTGTACCTCATCGGCCTCACAGATCTCGAGGGCGACCGGCCGGCCGTCCACCACCGCCGTCGCCACCGCGTACACACCCAACCCGGGGCCGTTGGAGGTCATGACGTGCCGGACCCGGGGGTCAACCTGGCTACCGGTCGACCACTCCACCTGCCACCGCGGCGCAGGCTCGCCCGCCACGGCAACGGCATGGATCCGTGCCGCCAGCTCCATGTCCCCGTACCGAGCCGCGTCCAGCGCCAGCAAGTGCCGACGCACTCCCGCCGTCTCATCCCGGTGCACATACGCCGACGCCCGGTACACCGCCGCCATCAAACGAGCCTCCGGACCCGCTCCCGAATCCAGCAACCCGAACACCCGCGCCGGATCGCCGTTCACCAACAACCCCAGGTCCGTCCACCACTCACCCGCCACCACCGGACCGGTACCCGAACCACCCTCACACACATCACCATTCATGACCGGCACCGTAGACGCACCCGCTGACAACCACTCAGGCACACCCCCGGGCCCGACATCACGACATCACGTCGTTCCACCCACACCGGCAACCCCACACCCCACCCCCGGGACACGCACCACAGTCGCGGCGCCGAACGGCTGACGCGCGGCGGCCGGGGGCGGCAGTCGGAAGCTTGACGCGCCTTGTCGCACCGGGACCCGCGTCGGGCACAACCGGGGCCCCCGGGCAGCTTGCGGGCAGGCCAACCGGCTCTACCAGCGCGACCGGACTCTGATACACCTGTAGATAGCCACTCAGGATGCTGATGAGCGGGCAGTGTTGTGCCACTGACGGTGGTGATGGTGAGGGAGTTGCTGTAGGGGGATTGATCTTCGGGGTGCCGGGAGGGCCGTGATCATCTCCTGGACATGATCACGGCCCTCCCGCTTGTTTGGCGGCGTCCGGGGGGCCGTGCGAGCGCCAACGGAGGGCGCCTTGGTCACGGTAGAGGTGACAGCTGCGGCTGTCGAACAGCGCTTGTCGGCGGGCGAGCTGGCCCGGACTGCGGTGGGGTGCTGGCCCGGTGGGGCTGGGGCCGGTCGCGGAGCCTGCGGGGTCCGGGCGGGGTCGTAGTGGTGCGCCCGCGCAGGGCGAGGTGTCGTTCCTGCGAGGCGACGCACATCCTGTTGCCGGTGTTGTCCCTGGTCAGGCGCGCGGACACGGCCGAGGTGGTGGGGGCTGGCCTGGAGCTGGCGGCGGCCGGCTGGGGGAGCAGGTGGATCGCCGAGCGGTTGGGCGGGCCGGTGACGACGGTGCGGGGCTGGCTGCGGTGCTGGTCGCGTCGGGCGGGCCGGGCTGCGGCGGTGTTCACGTCTGGTTGGTCGCGCTCGCCGACGATCCGGTGGCGGTGCTGCCGTCTCCGGCCGGGACGGCGGTCGCGGACGCGGTCTGCGCGGCGGCGGGGTTCGCGTTCGCCGCCCGGGCGAGGCTCGGGATGTTGAAGGTGCCTACCTGGTTGCTGGTGTCGGCGGCCTGTCGCGGCTGCCTGCTGGCGCCGGGCTGGCCGTGGGGCCCTGCACGGCCACGAATGTGACCTTCTGGCCCTCCGCCAGCGTCTTGAAGCGTTCAGCGACGCGAAGGGTCGGGTACCCCGGAAAGTGGCGAGGACCTCTTCGTGGATGCGGGCGGACCAGGTCCAGATCCAGTAGGCCTGACGCGACCAGGCTCGCGGCGCCCCCGGCTGGCACCCGTCGCGGCGAGGTTCTCAGCGGGCGTGACCGCGCACGGAAGATCGGTACACCGCCCCCGCTTGGCCCGGCGCCGGTGCGCGCCGCTAGGCCAAGCGGGGTGTGACCTCTACAGCTCGGTGGCGTAGATCTATCCGCGCGGAATGGCGTGTTGTATACACGCCAGGCCAGGGCGTGTTCGTGTTGCGCTTGGCTCCTGCGGCCCCGGCCGGGTTTGTGGCCTTGCGGCTGTTCCGGGCCGGGGCGGCAAGGTACCCGTTGCGTTCGCTTACTCACGAGTGGCCGGCCCGCAGGGGCCTGATGGGGAGGACGGTCTGCCCGGTCAGCGGGGGGACAGGACCGCGACCTCGTGACCGAAACCGACCACGAGCCGCCCGTCTGGAGCCACCGCCAACTCAGTCACGTCTGCGGGGAACACCAGTTCCGGCCCCAGTTGCTCGCCGGTGGCCAGGTCCCACACCCGCACCGTCTCGTCGTAGTGGGCGACGGCGACCGGCCGGCCCTCCATGACTCCGATTGCCACCGCCTGCACCCTGCTGGTGTGGACTTGCAGGGGGTCGCCGATCTGCTGGCGGGTGGACAGGTCCCATAGGGGCTTCCCCCGGGAATGTGGACACCGGGTGCTATGCAGCGACGGCCAGCGTAACTGATCTCTGCTCGTAGGCGATCGGGGTCATGTGGTCC
>NZ_JBHVVI010000267.1:0-3093 GCF_042883685.1 Kitasatospora sp. NPDC058190 | reverse complement strand
GTCCATCAACGGCGAGTGGAACGCGTGCGAGACCTGCAACCGCGTCGTCCTGCGGTCGGCGAAGTGCGCCTCGATCGCCGCCACCGCCTCCTCCGTCCCGGAGACGACGACGGACGACGGGCCGTTGACGGCAGCGATCGACACGAACTCACCCAGCAACGGCCGGACTTCGTCCTCCGTCGCCTGAACGGCGAGCATCGCACCGCCGGACGGCAGCGCCTGCATGAGGCGGCCGCGAGCGGCCACCAGGGCGCAGGCGTCGGCCAGGGAGAACACCCCGGCGACGTGCGCGGCCGCGATCTCGCCGATCGAGTGCCCGGCCACGAACTCGGCCCGCACGCCCAGCGATTCGACGAGCCGGTACAGCGCCACCTCGACGGCGAACAACCCGACCTGGGCGTAGGCGGTCCGGTTGATCAGCTCCTCGTCCGAGCCCCAGAGCACATCGCGCAAGGGCACGTCCATCGCCGCGCACACCGCGTCGAACGCCTCCGCGAACACCGGGAACCGGGCATACAGCTCCCGCCCCGTCCCCAGCCGCTGCGTCCCCTGCCCGGAGAACAGCAGCGCGAGCCTGCGCTCCCCCGCCGCACCGCGCGCCACCTCGGCGCCGTCCAGCAGCACCGCCCGGTGCGCGAACCGCGACCGCCCGGCCAACGACAGTCCGACGTCCACCGGCGAACCCTCCGGCTCGACGAGCCCGGCCAGTTGCGCGTCCAGCGCGGCCTCCGACGCTCCCGAGACCACCCACGGCACGACGCCCGGGGCCACGGCGGCTTCCTCGGCCCGATCCACCACCGGCGCCTGCTCGACGACCACGTGGGCGTTCGTCCCGCTGATCCCGAACGACGAGACCCCGGCCCGGCGCGGGCGCCCGGCCTCGGGCCACTCGCGTGCCTCCGTCAGGACCTCCACCGCGCCCGCCGACCAGTCGACGTGCGAGGACGGCGCGTCGACGTACAGCGTCTTCGGCAGCACGCCCGCGCGCATGGCTTCCACCATCTTGATGACGCCCGCGACCCCGGCCGCCGCCTGGGTGTGCCCGAGGTTGGACTTCACCGAGCCGAGGAACAGCGGGAGTTCGCGGTCCTGCCCGTAGGTCGCGAGCAGCGCCTGCGCCTCGATCGGGTCGCCCAGCGTGGTCCCCGTGCCGTGCGCCTCGACCGCGTCGACCTCGGCGGCCGACAGCCCGGCGTTGGCCAGCGCCTGGCGGATCACCCGCTGCTGGGACGGGCCGTTGGGAGCAGTGAGGCCGTTGGACGCACCGTCCTGGTTGACGGCGCTGCCGCGCACGACGGCCAGCACCGGGTGCCCGTTGCGGCGGGCGTCCGAGAGCCGTTCCAGCACCAGCACGCCGGCGCCCTCCGACCATCCCGTGCCGTCCGCGCCGTCCGCGAACGCCTTGCAGCGCCCGTCAGGGGCGAGCCCGCCCTGGCGGGTGAAGCCGAGGAAGCTCATCGGCGTGGACAGGACGGTCACGCCACCGGCCAGGGCCAGCGTGCACTCGCCACTGTTGAGGGACTGCGCGGCCAGGTGCATCGCCACCAGCGAGGAGGAGCAGGCGGTGTCGATCGTGAGCGCCGGGCCCTCCAGTCCGAAGCAGTAGGACACCCGGCCCGAGATCACGCTGTTGGCCAGCCCGGTGCTCGCGTGGCCCTCCACCTCCTCCCGGGAGTTCATCACCAGCGAGGCGTAGTCCTGGCCCGTCGTGCCGACGAAGACGCCCGTCCGGCTGCCGCGCAGCGCGGTCGGGTCGATGCCCGCCCGCTCGAAGGCCTCCCAGGACGTCTCCAGCAGGAGCCGCTGCTGCGGGTCCATCGCGAGGGCCTCGCGCGGCGAGATGCCGAAGAAGCCCGCGTCGAAGTCCCCGAGGCCGGCGAGGAAGCCGCCCTGGCGGGTGGCGCTCACCCCGTGGCCGGTGCCGAAGAGCGCGTCGAGGTCCCAGCCGCGGTCGGTCGGGAAGTCGGTGATGCCGTCGCGGCCCTCGCTCAGGAGCCGCCAGAGGTCCTCGGGGGTCCGCACTCCGCCGGGCAGGCGGCAGGCCATGCCGACGATCGCGATCGGCTCGCCGGCATCGGCGGTGGTGGCGGCCGCCGGGGCCGCCACGTCGTCCTCCTCGTCGAGGAGTTCCCCGAGGAGGTGCGCGGCGAGGGCATACGGGGTCGGGTAGTCGAAGACCATGGTCGCCGGGAGCCTGAGCCCGGTGACGTCGGCGAGGCGGTTGCGCAGCTCGATCGCGGTGAGGGAGTCGAGGCCGAGGTCCCGGAACTCCCGTCCGGGGTCCACCGCTCGGCCCGAGGCGTGGCCCAGGACGCCGGCGGCCTCCGCGCGGACGAGGTCGACCAGGTGACGCGGCCGGTCGCCCTCGCGCAGCTCGAGGAGACGGGCCGCGAGCGCGGCGCCCGTGCCCGTGGTGCTCACGGCGGTACGGCGCCCGGAGGGCAGGAGGGCGCGGAACATCGTGGGCACCTCGCCGCGCGGGCGGGCCCCAGCGGCCATGCGGCCGGTCGCGACCAGGTAGGGCTCGTCGACGGCCATGGCGGCGTCGAGCAGCGCGAGACCGTCCTCCTCGGCCAGGGGCGGGACGCCGGAGGAGCGGATGCGGTGCAGGTCGGCCTCGGAGAGCGTCCCCGTCATGCCGGCCGTCGGCACCCACGCGCCCCAGCCCAGCGACTGGGCGGCCAGGCCCTGCCGGCGGCGCCAGTGCGCCAGCGCGTCGAGGTAGACGTTCGCCGCCGCGTAGGTGCCCTGGCCGGCGCTGCCCAGGACGCCCGAGATGGAGGAGAACAGGACGAAGGCCTTGAGGTCCTGGTCCTCGGTCAGCTCGTGGAGGTTCCACGCCGCGTCCACCTTGGGGCGCAGGACGGCCGACAGGCGCTCGGGCGTGAGCGCGGTGACGATGCCGTCGTCCAGCACACCGGCCGCGTGCACCACGCCCGTGACGGTCCGGCCGTGCAGCGCCTCGGCGAGCGCCTCCCGGTCGGCGGCGTCGCAGGCCACGACCTCGACGTCGGCGCCCAGCGCGCGCAGTTCCTCCAGCCACGCGCCGACGCCACCGCGGCGGCTCAGCAACAGCAGGTCCCGGACGCCGTG
>NZ_JBHVVI010000266.1:0-3127 GCF_042883685.1 Kitasatospora sp. NPDC058190 | reverse complement strand
GAGCTGGTGCGCGACCAGATCGCCGTGGTGCTGGGCCACGAGGGTGGCGCGGTCGTCGATCCGTCGCGGGCGTTCCAGGACCTCGGCTTCGACTCGCTGACGGCGGTCGAGCTGCGCAACCGGCTGAAGTCGGTGACGGGACTCCAGCTGCCGGCCACGGTGGTGTTCGACTACCCGACGGCGAGCGCGCTGGCGGACTTCGTGCTGGAGGGGCTGTTCGGCGCCGAGGCGGTGGCGGAACTCCCGTCCGTGCTGCCCGTGTTGTCCGACGACCCGGTGGTCATCGTCGGCATGGCCTGCCGGTACCCGGGCGGCGTCGAGTCACCCGAGGACCTGTGGCGGCTGGTGGCCGACGGCGTGGACGCGGTGTCGGACTTCCCGACGAACCGCGGCTGGGACGTCGACTCGCTCTACAGCGAGGACCGGTCCGTGCCGGGCACGTCGTACACCCGGCGGGGCGCGTTCCTGCACGACGCCGGTGCGTTCGACCCCGAGTTCTTCGGCATGAGCCCGCGCGAGGCGCTGGCGACGGACGCGCAGCAGCGCCTGCTGCTGGAGACCTCGTGGGAGGCGTTCGAGCGGTCCGGCATCGACCCGGTGACGCTGCGCGGCAGCCGGACCGGCGTCTTCGCGGGCACCATGTACACCGACTACCGCTCGCTGCTGGACGGCGAGGAGTTCGAGGGCTTCCGGGGCAACGGCAGCGCTCCCAGCATCGCCTCCGGCCGGGTGTCCTACACCTTCGGCTTCGAGGGCCCGGCGGTCACGGTGGACACGGCGTGCTCGTCGTCGCTCGTGGCGATGCACCTGGCGGCGCAGGCCCTGCGCGGCGGCGAGTGCTCGCTGGCGCTGGCCGGCGGCGTGACGGTGATGTCGACGCCGGGGACGTTCGTGGAGTTCTCGCGCCAGGGCGGCCTTTCGGCCGACGGCCGGTGCCGTTCGTTCGCGGACGCCGCGGACGGCGTGGGCTGGGGCGAGGGCGTCGGCATGGTCGTGCTGGAGCGGCTGTCGGACGCCCGCCGCAACGGGCATCGGGTGCTGGCGGTCCTGCGCGGCAGCGCGGTGAACCAGGACGGTGCGTCGAACGGTCTGACGGCGCCGAACGGTCCGTCGCAGCAGCGGGTGATCCGGCAGGCGCTGGCGAGCGCCGGGCTCTCGACGGCTGACGTGGACGCGGTGGAGGCGCACGGCACCGGGACGACGCTGGGCGACCCGATCGAGGCGCAGGCGCTGCTCGCGACGTACGGGCAGGACCGCGAACTGCCGCTGCTGCTGGGCTCGATCAAGTCGAACATCGGGCACGCCCAGGCGGCGGCCGGTGTCGCGGGCGTGATCAAGATGGTGCTGGCGATGCAGCACGGCCTGCTGCCGCGCACCCTGCACGTGGACGCGCCGTCCTCGCACGTCGACTGGACGGCGGGCGCGGTCGAGCTGCTCGCCGAGGCCCAGGACTGGCCGCAGGCCGGCCGGCTCCGCCGGGCGGGCGTGTCGTCGTTCGGGATCAGCGGAACCAACGCGCACGTGATCCTGGAGCAGGGCGAGCCCGAGGTCGTGCGGGAGGCCGTGGTCACGGCCGGGGCGATGCCCTGGGTGGTGTCGGCCAGGTCGGAGGCGGCGCTGGACGCGCAGGTGGCGCGGCTCGCCGACCTCGACGGGCGGTCGGCGCTCGACGTCGGCCTGACCCTGGCCGGGCGGACGGCCTTTCCGTACCGGGCGGTGCTCGTCGACGGCGTCGAGGCGGCCCGGGGCGTCACGGGTGGGGGCGGGACGGCGTTCCTGTTCTCCGGGCAGGGATCGCAGCGGCTGGGGACGGGGCGGGAGCTGTACGCCCGATTCCCGGTGTTCGCGGAGGCGTTCGACGCGGTGTGCGCGGAGTTCGATCCGGCCTTGCGCGATGTGGTGTGGGGTGCGGACGAGGAGTTGCTGAACCAGACGGCGTACGCCCAGGCGGGCCTGTTCGCGGTCGAGGTGGCGCTCTACCGGCTCGTTGAATCGCTGGGTGTGCGGGCGGAGTTCGTGGCCGGGCACTCGATCGGTGAGGTGGCCGCGGCGCACGTGGCCGGGGTGTTCTCGCTGGCGGACGCCTGCAAGCTGGTAGCAGGTCGTGGTCGGCTGATGCAGGCGCTGCCGGCGGGTGGCGCGATGCTGGCGGTGCCGGCGACGGAGGACGAAGTCCTGCCGCTGCTGGATGAGTTCGTGTCGATCGCGGCCGTGAACGGGCCTTCGTCGGTGGTCGTTTCCGGTAGCGAGGAGGCCGTCGCGGCGATCGAGGCGCACTTCGCCGACCGCAGGACGACGCGTCTGCGCGTCTCGCACGCGTTCCACTCGCCACTGATGGACCCGATGCTGGAGGACTTCCGTGCCGTCCTCGACGGGCTGACCTACACTGCTCCTTCGATCCCGGTGGTCTCCAACCTGACGGGCGGGATAGCCACGCCCGAGCAGCTCTGCTCGCGCGACTACTGGGTGCGCCACGTCCGCGAGGCCGTCCGCTTCGCCGACGGGATCCGCACACTGGAAGCCGCCGGCGTCACGCGCTTCCTGGAGCTCGGCCCCGACGGCGTCCTCACCGCGCTCGCGGCCGCCTCCCTCTCCGGCGACGCCGTCCTGGCCCCCGTCCTCCGGAAGGACCAGGCTGAGGACGCGACCGTCCTGACTGCCCTCGCGCGTCTGTACGTCACCGGCGCGCGCGTCGACTGGGCCGCTCTCTTCGCCGGGACCGGTGCCCGCACCGTGGCCCTGCCCACGTACGCGTTCCAGCACCGGCACTACTGGCCGGCGGTCACGCTCGCGCGCGGCGGTGACGTCCGGCTCGCGGGCCTCGGTGCCGCCGAGCACCCGCTGCTGGGCGCGGCAGTCGAGCTCGTCAACACGGACGGCTACCTGTTCACCGGCCGGCTGTCGGTCGGGTCGCACGGGTGGCTGGCGGAGCACGTCGTCATGGGTTCGGTGCTGGTGCCGGGGACGGCGCTGATGGAGCTGGCCGTGCGCGCCGGGGACGAGGTCGGCTGCGACCTGGTCGAGGAGCTGACGCTCGCCGCGCCGCTCGTCCTGCCCGAGCGGGGCGGCGTGCGGGTGCAGGTGTGGGTCGGCGAGCCGGACGCGTTCGGGCGGCGCGCGCTCACCG
>NZ_JBHVVI010000265.1:0-3133 GCF_042883685.1 Kitasatospora sp. NPDC058190 | reverse complement strand
CACCTCGTCGTCCGCCGGTCGGACCACCACCACCGGCGCAACCTCCGACGGCACCTCCGCCAGCGACTCCACCTCCACGAACTCCGGAGCAGCCGCGCTCTTCACCGGCACCCAGTCCACCCGGAACAGCCCGTCCCGAGCCGCCGCCGACTCCCCGCTCGACACCGCGCGCAGGGCCAGCGACCCCACGGACGCCACCGGCAGGCCCTCGGCGTCGGCGACCGCCACCGCAACGGACTCCTCGCCGGTCCGGGTGACGCGCACGCGCACCGAGGACGCCCCGGAGGCGTGCAGCGACACGTCCTCCCACGAGAACGGCACGACGCCGTGCGGCATCCCGTTGACGGCCGTCACGTGCAGGGCGGCGTCGAGCAGCGCCGGGTGCAGACCGTAACCGGCGCCCTCGGTGCCCTCCGGCAGGGCGACGTCGGCGAAGACCTCGTCGCCGCGCCGCCAGGCCGCCCGCAGGCCCTGGAACACCGGGCCGTACGCGTAGCCACCGTCGGCCATGCCCTCGTACAGCCCGGTCAGGTCGACCGCCTCGGCACCGGCCGGCGGCCACACGGACGCCTCGAACGCGGCGCGCGTCTCCCCCACGGCCAGGACGCCGCTCGCGTGCTGGTCCCAGGCGCGGCCGTCGGCGCCCTCGGGCCGGGAGGCGACGGTGAAGGTGCGGCGGCCGTTCTCGTCGGCCGCGCCGACCCGCAGTTGCAACTGGACGCCCTCACGCTCGGGCAGGACGAGCGGCGCGGCCAGGGTCAGTTCCTCGACGCGGTCGCAGCCGGCCTCGTCCCCGGCGCGGACGGCCAGTTCGAGGAACGCGGTGCCGGGCAGCAGGACGTTGCCGCGCACCTCGTGGTCGGCGAGCCAGGGGTGGGACTGCCGGGAGAGCCGGGACGTGAACAACAGGCCGTCGTCGTCGGAGAGTTCGAGCGAGGCGGTGAGCAGCGGGTGGCCGGCGGTGTCGAGGCCCGCGGCGCCGAGGTCACCGGCGGTCGCGGGGACGGTCACGGGCCAGTAGCGACGGTGCTGGAAGGCGTAGGTCGGCAGGTCGGCCGGGCGGACGGCAGTGCCGGCGAAGAGCGCGGCCCAGTCGACGGGCGCGCCGGTGACGTGCAGGCGCGCGAGCGCGGTCAGGACGGTCGTTTCCTCGTCCTGGTCCTTGCGGAGGACGGAGGCCGACACGGCCTCGTCGGAAAGCGAGGAGGCCGCCAGTGCCGTCAGGACGCCGTCGGGGCCGAGCTCCAGGAAGCGGGTGACGCCGGCGGACTCCAACGCACGCACGCCGTCGGCGAAACGGACGGCTTCGCGGACGTGGCGCACCCAGTAGTCCGCCGAGCACAGCTGCTCGGGAGCGGCTGCCTCCCCCGTCAGGTTGGAGATGACCGGGATCGAAGGAGCAGCGTACGTCAGCCCGTCGAGGACGGCGCGGAAGTCCTCCAGCATCGGGTCCATCAGTGGCGAGTGGAACGCGTGCGAGACCCGCAGCCGGGTCGTCTTGCGGTCGGCGAAGTGCGCGCGGACCGCCGCGACGGCCTCCTCGCTACCGGAAACGACCACCGACGAAGGCCCGTTCACGGCGGCGATCGACACGAAGTCACCGAGCAGCGGCAGGAGTTCGTCCTCCGTCGCCTGCACCGCCAGCATCGCGCCGCCCGAAGGCAGCGCCTGCATCAGCCGGCCACGGGCGCTCACCAGCGCGCACGCGTCGGCGAGCGAGAACACCCCGGCCACGTGCGCCGCCACCACCTCGCCGATCGAGTGCCCGGCCACGAACTCCGGCCGCACGCCCAGCGATTCGACCAGTCGGTAGAGCGCCACCTCGACGGCGAAGAGCGCCACCTGGGCGTACTCCGTCCGGTTCAGCAGCTCCTCGTCCGATCCCCAGACGACGTCCCGAAGCGGGAGGTCCACCGCCCCGCACACCTCGTCGAAGGCCCGAGCGAACACCGGGAAGCGTTCGTGCAACTCCCGGCCCATCCCCAGCCGCTGCGACCCCTGCCCGGAGAACAGGAACGCCGTCCCACCGCCCCGGACCGCGCCCTCGACGACGCCGCCCGAGCCCGCCGCCAGCGCGTCGAGCCCACGCAGCAGCCCGTCCCGGTCCGAACCGACCACCACGGCACGGTGGTTGAGCATCGACCGGCTCGTGGCCAGCGCCGCCGCGACGTCCGCGACCGGCAGGTCCGTCGCGGCCTCGCCCAGCCGGGCGGCCTGGGCGCGCAGCGCGTCCGGCGTCCGGCCGCTCAGCACCCACGGCACGACGGCCGGGACCGGGGCAGCCTCCGCGGGCTCCTCCGCCGCAACCTCGTCCGCCTGCTCCAGGATCACGTGCGCGTTGGTCCCGCTGATGCCGAACGCCGAGACGCCCGCCCGGCGCGGACGCCCGGTCGGCGGCCAGTCGCGGGCCTGCGTCAGCAGCTCGACGGCGCCCGCCGTCCAGTCCACGTGCGAGGACGGCTCGTCGACGTGCAGGGTGGCCGGCAGCATCCCGGCGCGCAGCGCCATGACCGTCTTGATGACACCCGCGACGCCGGCCGCCGCCTGGGCGTGGCCGATGTTGGACTTGACGCCGCCGAGGTAGAGCGGCCGGTCCGCGGGCCGGTCCTGCCCGTAGGTCGCGAGCAGGGCCTGGGCCTCGATCGGGTCGCCCAAGGTGGTACCCGTGCCGTGGGCCTCGACCGCGTCGACCTGGTCGGGGGTGAGGCGGGCGTTGGCGAGCGCGGCCTGGATGACGCGCTGCTGCGAGGGGCCGTTGGGGGCGGTCAGGCGGCTGCTGGCGCCGTCCTGGTTGACGGCGGTGCCCCGGACGACGGCGAGGACCTCGTGGCCCAGGCGCCGGGCGTCCGAGAGCCGCTCGACGAGCAGGACGCCGACCCCCTCGGCCCAGGAGGTGCCGTCCGCGGCCTCCGCGAAGGGCTTGCAGCGCCCGTCGGGGGCGAGGCCGCGCTGGCGGGAGAACTCGGTGAACAGGCGGGTGGTCGGCATGACGGCGACGCCGCCGGCGACGGCCATCGAGCACTCGCCGGCGCGCAGCGCGCGCACCGCGAGGTGGAGGGCGACGAGCGCGGAGGAGCACGCGGTGTCGACGGTGACGGCCGGGCCCTCCAGCCCGAGGGTGTAGGCGATGCGG
>NZ_JBHVVI010000264.1:0-3180 GCF_042883685.1 Kitasatospora sp. NPDC058190 | reverse complement strand
AAAAACACCCCGGTGTGGTACGGCGCCCCCACCGACTTCCCACTCCTCTGCTGTCTCCGTCAGCCCCGGGGCGCGCCGGGCATCTCCGGCTCGCCGCGCTCAGCCGGACTCCCCCTGGAGGGTGAGCGGGATGGTTCTGCAAGCGGATGAGGGGCGGGGAGCGGCCTGTGAGGCTGGCACTGACGCCCGCCACCTCAGGAGATGACCATGGCTTCCGTGGAAACGCCACCCGCTGCCGCCCATGCCACTGCGCTCTCGGTGCCGCGATGGCTGGACCGTACGGCACGGGCCGTGCCGCTGGCCGTCCTGCCGTCGGGCCTGTGGCGGATGGCCATGGCCGTGGGGATTCCCGTCGGCTTCAGCGGGAAGTTGGCGCAGGACTGGCGGCCCGGCCCGGAGACCTCCACCTACATCACCCTGCTGACCGTCGTGATCGAGACATGCGCCTTCCTCACCATGGGTCTGGTCCGTCCCTGGGGCGAGCGGGTGCCACGCTGGATCCCGCTCCTCGGCGGCAGGCCCGTCCCGACGTGGGCGGCGGTCCTGCCGGCCGCACTGGGGGCACTCGCGGTGGCTGCGGTGACGATACCGATGTTCTGGGGCGGCACGCCGGCTTCCGCCGGCGGCTCCGAATCACCCCAGGGCACGGCCGCGTGGATCATGAACGCCTGCTATGCGCCGCTCCTGCTGTGGGGGCCGCTACTCGCCGTCGTCACGGCCGCCTACGCCCGACGTCGCCGCCGCACCGCCTGACCGGCGCACAACTGATCCGGACGCCCGCAGAACTCTGCCGCCGCGAGCCCGATCGCGCCCGCCGGGCCGCTCACAGCTCGGCGCGATACGCCTCCAGGCGCTCGGCCAGCTCCTTCGGGTGTCCGAGCATCGGGAGGTGATCGCCGGGCATCTCATCCGGCTGGAAGCCGAGCCGTTCGACGACCACCCTGCGCATGAACTCCGCGGGGAAGAACCGGTCATCGGACGCCATCAGGAACCTGGTGGGCACCTTCGGCCACGCGTTCAGCGGCCACGGCTTCCCGAACGGCGTCGCCGCCTGGGTCCGCTGGTGCTCCGCCAGCAACTCGGCGGCCAGGTCCGCCGGAGTGTCGTGCAGGAAGAAGGAGCGGGGGTCCTCCTCGGTGCCCTCCGTGATTCCCCTGCGCAGGTCGGCTTCCCGCCGTGCCGGCCCGTACCCCGTGTTGTCCCACCACGCACCCGGTGACTCGCCCGGGGCCGGCACCTGGGCCTGGAGCATCACCAGCAGGTCCGCCGGCACCCGGTCGCACACCAGGGGGCCGGTGAATCCGCCGAACGAGTGCGCGACGACGACGAGTTCGCCACGGTCGCCGATCGCCTCGACCACCGCGTCCGCGTACTCCGCGAGCCCGGCCGACTCGTCGTCGCACGGCAGGTCGGGCGCGACCACCTCGTGGCCCCGGTCGCGCAACTCGGCGGTCAGCGGCCCCCAGCACCAGGAGTCAGCAGCCCCGCCATGGATCAGTACGTAAGTCGCCACCGGCCAGTCCCCTCATCGTCGTTGGTCCCTCAGGCAGGCTAGATGATCGCTTCCGAGATCAGTGCAGACAAGCAGACAAGCCGTCACGCCCGTCAACACTCGAAGACCGACCAGCAGATCTCGTTGCGCAACCGCTGATCGTCGAGGACGAGTTCGCGAATCACATCGGGGAGCTGTTCGCGCTGCCAACGGCACTCGAGCCTGCCGGCGCTCTCACCCTCCGGCCCGGGGGCCGCCGCACGCACGGCCTTGATGGCGTAGGCCGCAGCACCGAGCTCATGTGCGGCGACATGCGCCACCACTGCCGCCTGGCCGGCAGCATATGCGGCGTGCCGGGCGGCTCCGCTCAACTCTCGTGCCGCAGCCATGGCATGGCCACCCGCCGCTCGGGACTGGGACATCCTGATCTCGCCGCACGCCCAGGCCCGAATCTGCTCGATCGCCTCGCGGGGCCGCGGGTCCGAGGGCTGCACCGACTCGAAGAGGTGCAGAACGTGCTCCGCGCACTCGGCAGCCCACAGAGCCAGGAGCCGATGGTCGGAGTCCGTCAGCGTTCCCCCACGGCGGATGGTGATGAAGCGGGGGTCGCGATCTTTGGGGAGGATCATGGTGTTCCAAGGGATCGACTGTACACACAGGGCGAGCGCATCCAACGTCAGTATGTGAAGGCAGAGTTGGGCACCCTCGCGACCGCACTCTATGTGAGGACCGACGATCCGCTGAAGGCGTCTCCGCATCTCGCGCCATGGCGGCCTGCCGGGGGAATCGCCCCGCAGCTCACCGACGCCGAACTGGTCACGCCGGCGATGATGCAGGCGGTGCTCGGCGTCACCTCCGAGGCCAGGTGGCTCCGCCACGCCCGTTCCCACCTGCAGCATGGAAGACGCGGAGTGGGAAGTCGGATCCGCCGACTTCCCACTCCTCAGCCGGTCTGCTCCGAACCATGGATGCCCTTCGCGCCGCATCCGCACCCTGAACGGGCTCCGCGCGTCACTCGCACGGTCCCGCCAGCAGGTGGTCCGGGCGGGTGGTGGTTAGCGTCGGCAGCGGTGCTGCGAAGAGGCCGGCTGTCGGGGTGCAGCGCCCGGGCAGCCCGGATCCGCTACCCATGGAGGCGAGAATGACGAGCAATCCGCCGCTCACGGACGACGAACGCCAACGCTGGACGAAGATGGTCCAGGACGCGCTGAACGCCCTCACCGCCGAGGCCGCCCTCCAAGAGGGCCCGCCGGACCAGGCTTCGAAGCAACGTCTGCTCGACAGGAGCGCACAGGCCAGAAGTCAGCTCGATGCGGACTTCGCGCTCGGCTTCATCGACCGGCTCGGAGCCGACACCCTCACCC
The DNA here is from genome assembly GCF_042883685.1 of Kitasatospora sp. NPDC058190. Taxonomy (NCBI): domain Bacteria; kingdom Bacillati; phylum Actinomycetota; class Actinomycetes; order Kitasatosporales; family Streptomycetaceae; genus Kitasatospora; species Kitasatospora sp. NPDC058190. The sequence goes on along the minus strand of NZ_JBHVVI010000264.1, from coordinate 324 downwards.
AGGCGGTGAAGGGATTCACCCCGGCCGCCGTGCAGACGTCCATCGACGCGCTGGTGAAGGCCGACGGCGGCGTCGTTCCGCTTCTTCGGAACCGGATCACGCGCTTGAAGTCTCCCGCCGACGAGAACGACGGCACGATGTGCGCCATCGGCGCGTTCTCCATCGTGGCAGGCGTGGTCATCGACGGCATTCTCGGCGGAATCGCGGCCGTCGGCGGCATCCTCGTCATGGCCGACGCCTGCTGACGAGCAGTCGATTCAGGAGATCCACCGAGTGCGGAGTGGGAAGTCGGCCAGGCCGACCCCAGTGCGGAGTGGGAAGTCG
>NZ_JBHVVI010000263.1:0-3422 GCF_042883685.1 Kitasatospora sp. NPDC058190 | reverse complement strand
CTCCTCGCCGACCACGAACTGGACTTCTTCGTCCTGTTCTCCTCCGTCGCCGGCATCTGGGGCAGCGCCGGGCAGAGCGCCTACGCCGCCGCCAACGCCTACCTCGACGCCCTCGCGGAGAACCGCCGCGCCCGCGGCCTGACCGCCACCTCGATCGCCTGGGGCCCGTGGGCCGGCGCCGGCATGGCCGCCCACGAGGCCGTCTCCGACGGCCTGCGCCGCCAGGGCCTGCGCTTCCTCGCCCCGGAGACCGCGCTCACCGAGCTCCGCCGCGCGATCGTGCACGAGGACGTCGCCGTGACCGTCGCGGACGTCGACTGGGAGCGCTACGCCCCCGTCTTCACCGCCGCCCGGCCGAGTGTCCTGTTCGACGAGCTGCCCGAAGTCCGCGCCCTGGCCCGCGGCACCGCGGCCGACGCCGGGGCCGCCTCCGACCTCGTCCGCCGCCTGCGCGGCCTGTCCGAGGCCGAGCGCGACCGCCTGCTCGTCGACCTGGTGCGCCGCGAGGCCGCCGCCGTCCTCGGCCACGGCTCCGTCGACGGCGTGCCCGAGAAGCGAGCCTTCCGCGACGCCGGCTTCGACTCGCTGACCGCCGTCGAGCTGCGCAAGCGCCTCGCCGCGCTCACCGGGTTGCCACTGCCCAGCACGATGGCCTTCGACCACCCGACGCCGGTCGCGCTCGCCGCCTTCCTGCGCGGCGAACTGCTCGACGGCGCGCAGGACGTGACGGCGCCGCCGGTCGCCGCCGCCGACCCGGACGAGCCGATCGCCATCGTCGGCATGGGCTGCCGCTTCCCCGGCGGCGCCGGAAGCCCCGACCAGCTGTGGCGGCTCGTCTCCGAGGGCACCGACGCCATCTCCGAGTTCCCGGAGAACCGCGGCTGGGACACCGGGCTCTACGACCCGGACCCGGACACCCCGGGCCGCACCTACTCCACCCAGGGCGGCTTCCTGCACGAGGCCGGCGAGTTCGACGCCGCGTTCTTCGGCATCTCCCCGCGCGAGGCCCTCGCCATGGACCCCCAGCAGCGCCTGCTGCTGGAGACCACCTGGGAGGCCCTCGAATCCGCGGGCATCGACCCGACCTCCGTGCACGGCAGTGCGACCGGCACCTTCATCGGGTCCACGTACCAGGAGTACGGGCTCGGCATGGACGACAGCTCCGCCGGGCACGCCGTCACCGGCACCAGCCCGAGCGTGCTCTCCGGCCGCCTCGCCTACCTGTTCGGCCTGGAGGGCCCGGCCGTCACCGTCGACACCGCGTGCTCCTCCTCGCTCGTCGCGCTGCACCTGGCCTGCCAGTCGCTGCGCGGTGGCGAGAGCTCCCTCGCGCTCGCCGGCGGCGCCACCGTCATGACCAACCCGAACGCCTTCATCGCCTTCAGCCGCCAGCGCGCGCTCGCCGCCGACGGCCGCTGCAAGGCCTTCTCCGAGGCCGCCGACGGTATGACCCTCGCCGAGGGCGTCGGCGTCGTCGTCCTGGAACGGCTCTCCGACGCCGAGCGCAACGGGCACGAGGTGCTCGCCGTCATCCGCGGCTCCGCGATCAACCAGGACGGCGCCTCCAACGGGCTCACCGCGCCCAACGGGCCGTCCCAGCAGCGCGTCATCCGTCAGGCCCTGCACAACGCGGGCCTCACCCCGGGCGACGTCGACGCCATCGAGGCGCACGGCACCGGCACCGCCCTCGGCGACCCCATCGAGGCCCAGGCCCTCCAGGCCGCGTACGGGCGCGACCGGGACCCGCAACACCCGCTGCTGCTCGGCTCGGTCAAGTCCAACATCGGCCACACCCAGTCGGCGGCCGGCGTCGCGGGTGTGATCAAGATGGTCCAGGCGCTGCGCCACGGCGTGCTGCCGGCCACCCTGCACGCCGACGAGCCGTCCTCGCACATCGACTGGACGCCGGGTACCGTCACCCTGCTCAACGAGGCCGTGCCGTGGCCGGCCGGCGAGCGGACCCGCCGCTGCGCGGTCTCCTCCTTCGGCATCAGCGGCACCAACGCGCACGTCGTGCTGGAGGAGGCGCCCGCCGCCCTTGCGGCCGAGCGGTCCGAGATGTCCGACGGCGTCGTGCCGTGGGTGCTCTCCGCCCGCACCCCCGCCGCCCTGCGCGCCCAGGCCGCGCGCCTGGCCGACCACCTCGACGTCGAGTCTGACCTGCGCCCGCACGACGTCGCCCACACCCTGCTGACCACCCGCGCCCTCTTCGAGCACCGCGCCGTCGTGCTCGGCGCCGACACCGCCGAACTGCGCGAGGGCCTCGCCGCGCTCGCCGCCGGGGCCTCCACGCCGAACGCCGTCCGCGGCCTCGCCGAGGACGGCGGCCGCACGGTGTTCGTCTTCCCCGGCCAGGGCTCCCAGTGGGCCGGCATGGGCGCCCGGCTGCTGGACGAGTCGCCGGTGTTCGCAGAGCGGATCGCCGAGTGCGCGGCGGCCCTGTCCGCGCACGTCGACTGGTCGCTGCTCGACGTGCTGCGCCAGGCCGAGGGCGCGCCCGCGCTGGACCGCGTCGACGTGGTCCAGCCGGCGACCTTCGCCGTCATGGTGGCCCTCGCCGAACTGTGGCGCGCCCACGGCATCCACCCGGACGCCGTGGTGGGCCACTCCCAGGGCGAGATCGCCGCCGCCGTCGTCGCCGGGGCGCTCTCCCTGGAGGACGGCGCCCGGGTGGCCGCGCTGCGCAGCCGGCTGATCGGCCGCGTCCTGGCGGGCTCCGGCGGGATGGTCTCCGTGCCGCTGCCGGCCGACGAGGCCGAGGAGCGGCTGCGCTCGCGCGGCGGTGGGCTCGCCGTCGCCGCCGTGAACGGGCCGCGGACCGTCGTCGTCGCCGGTCCGGCCGGCGAACTCGACGAGCTGATGGCCGAGTTCGAGGCCGAGGGCCTGCGCGCCCGGCGGATCAGCGTCGACTACGGCTCGCACTCCGCCCAGGTGGAACTCCTCCGGGATGACCTGCTGACGGACCTCGCCCCCGTGCGCCCGCGCGCCGCCGAGGTGCCGTTCTTCTCCACCGTCACCGGCGACTGGCTCGACACCACCGCCATGGACGCCGGCTACTGGTACCGCAACCTGCGCAACCCGGTGCGCTTCGACCCGGCCGTGCGGGAGCTGATGGCCCAGGGCCACGGCCTGTTCGTCGAGGTCAGCCCGCACACCGTGCTCACCATGGCGATCGAGGCCACCGCCGAGGACCTCGGCGACCGCGCCGCTGCCGTCGGCACCCTGCGGCGCGACAAGGGCGGCACCGACCGCTTCCTCGCCTCGCTCGCCGAGGCCTTCGTCCGCGGCGGACGGGCCGACTGGTCCGCCCGCACGGCCGGCGGGCGCCGCGTGCCGCTGCCCACCTACGCCTTCCAGCACGAGCACCTCTGGGCCGTCTCTCAGTTAAACTGATGGGAGAGGGATGTAGTCTAGTTCTTTTG
>NZ_JBHVVI010000262.1:0-3445 GCF_042883685.1 Kitasatospora sp. NPDC058190 | reverse complement strand
AAGTCGGCCAGGCCGACTTCCCACTCCTCCCGCACTCCCGGGTGAACGGCTCCCGGGAGCACTGCGGGCCCTGTTGCCCGGTGTCGTCGTTCCGGCTCAGCCCCGGCCGGTGAGGGCCAGGGGCTGGTAGTCCTGGGACTTGGGCGTGTTGCCGGCGCCCAGGGCCGTGAGGCGGTTGCCCGGGGCGGCGACGACGGCCAGGTAGGAGACGTTCTCGTAGCCGGTCACCGAGAGGTCCAGGGTCTGCCAGCGGCCGTGGGTGTAGCGGAAGCCGATCGGGCGGTCCTGAGCACCGCTCGGGTCCCAGCCGACGGTGGCCATGCCGCCGGGGACGGCGGTGACCGACCACAGCTTGCCCGCGACGCCTTCGGGGGCGGGGACGGTCGTCCAGGTGCGGCCGTGTGGACGCCCAGTGGGCGCCGTCCCGGTGCTCCCTGGCCGGTCACCGCTCCCGCTCGGCGTTCCGGGCATCCGTTCGCCGGCGCCGGCGGTCCATTGAGTCTGCCTCCGGGCATCAGCCCTCCCCCTTCCCCCCGGTCTGCGCCGTTTGCATTCACTCTCATCTCATTGCAACGCCCTCCGCCGATCAGCCATTGCGTTCAGCTCACAACCATTGCAATGAAGCGTCAATGTCCCTACTACAGGGCGGCGCACAGCCGCCCTGAATCGTTGACGCATTCGTGAACGCAATGTAGCTTCGACATCGTTCATCGATTCCCGAACACTCACGCAGGGGGAGATCCATCATGGGGAAGAGCAGCGGCGGCTTCTCGGAAGCAGGGCTGCGCAAGGTGCGCGACGTGCTGGCGCGGCACGTGGACTCCGGAAGGATCCCCGGGGTCGTCGCCCTCGTCAGCCGGGGCGACGAGACGCACGTGGAAGCGCTCGGGACGATGAGCCACGACGGTGGCGCGCCGATGCGCCGGGACACGATCTTCCGGATGGCCTCCACCTCCAAGCCCGTCACGATCGCGGCGGCGATGGTCCTGCTGGACGAGTGCGGGCTGCGCCTGGACGACCTGGTGGAGCAATGGCTGCCCGAACTCGCCGACCGGCGCGTACTGAAGCGGATCGACGGCCCGCTGGACGACACCGTGCCGGCGCACCGGCCGATCACCGTACGGGATGTGCTGACCTGCACGTTCGGGCTCGGCATGGATATGACGGCGCTAGGCACCCCGATCATGAACGCGGTCTTCGAGCAGGGGCTCACGCCCGATCTGCCGACGCCGATGCCCGAGCCGGACGAGTGGCTGCGCCGCCTCGGCACGCTTCCGCTGATGCGCCGGCCCGGGGAGTCCTGGCAGTACCACATCGGCAGCGACCTCGTCGGCGTGCTCGTCGCCCGCGTCACCGGCCAGCCGTTCGAGACCTTCCTGCGCGAGCGCGTCTTCGGCCCACTGGGGATGAAGGACACCGGCTTCCACGTGCCCGCCGACGGGATCGACCGGCTGCCTCCCCTCTACGCCCCCGACCCGCGGACCGGGGCGTTCACCGTCTGGGACGAGCCTGCGGACGGACGCTGGAGCAAGCCCCCGGCGTTCCCCGGCGGCGGCGGTGGGCTGGTCTCCACCGTGGACGACTACCACGCCTACTTCCGGATGCTGCTGAACCACGGGCTGCTCGGGAGCGAGCGGATCCTGTCCCGGCCCGCCGTCGAGCTGATGACCACCAACCGCCTCACACCCGAGCAGACCGCCGCCCGCACCGCCCTGGCCCGCGACAACGTCCACCTCTCGTACGGCCAGGGCCAGCACGGCGGTTGGGGCTTCGGGATGGCGGTGCGCACCTACCGCGGCGACTACGCGCCCGTCGGCCAGTTCGGCTGGGACGGCGGGAGCGGCACCTCGACCTACGCCGACCCGGAGAACGGGCTCGTCGGCATCGTGCTCACCCAGGTCGGGATGTCCGTGCCGCACTCGGCGCGGCTGATCCACGACTTCTGGACCACGCTCTACCAGGCGATCGAGGACTGACACCCGCCCGCACAACGAAAGAGGAGTGGGGAGTCGGACCGGCCGACTTCCCACTCCTCAGTCGTCCAAGGACGATCAGGTGCTGCTCGGACGCGGGGACGGCAGGGACGCCGAGCCTGCCAGCAGCGGCCATTCCTTGTGGAACGGCGGCAGCGGGAGCTTGCCCTCGATGATCGGGGTGCCGAAGATCTTCAGGTGGGCGGTCAGCGCGCCGTTCAGGTCGATGCCGCCGACCAGGGCCCAACTGCCCTGCACCTGCGGCCCGTTGCCGGGGAGGTCGACGGCGAGGGAGCCGTCGGCCTTGGCGCTCAGGTAGGGGGCGACGGTGGCCTCGACGCCGACGGTGTCGTACAGGCCGAGGCTGACCTCGGCGCCGAGAGCGGCGCGCACCGAGGCCTTGCCGTTGAGGCGGACGTGGACCGGGGAGACCTTGGTGTCGGCGTTGGTGGCCGAGGTCCAGCCCTTGCCGCCGGTGTAGTCGGCGCGGACGGCCCAGGTGCCGGTGGCGTCCTGCTCGGTCTCCAGGTGGACCTGGCCGTCGGCGCTGACCTCCAGGTAGCAGGTGAGGCCGAGGTTGACCACCACGGGCAGGCCCGCGACGGTCAGCACCGGGCTGGCCTGCAGCTTGGCGAAGGGCACCCGGATCGGCGCCGCGCCGGTGTTGCGGGCGACGTCGCCGGTGACCTTCCACTGGGCGTGGGCGCCGAGGTCGAAGCCGATGGAGGCGGTGCGCGGGCTGGTGGCCTGCGCGCCGTGGTAGGCGAAGTGGACGGCCGGGTGCAGCTGGAGGGAGCCGGAGGCGTCCAGGCTCGCGCCCTCGGGCAGCGGCACGGGGGCCTTGACGTTGACCTCCAGGGTGCCGGAGGCGTCGGCCTGCACGCCGCCCAGGTCGGCGCCGATGGTCGCCTTGAGGTCCTTGACCAGCGGCGTGATCTTGATGCCGTGGACGTCGACCGGGATCTGGCCGTCCGCCTCGGTGCCGCCGAGGAGTTCGGAGAGGGTGGCCGGGCGAGTGGTCAGGTTGAGGGTGTTGCCCGCACCCGGGTTGACGCCGGTGACGGCGACCAGCGCGCCCTGCGGCGCGGCGGCGGTGGGCGGGCTGGCGATCAGCTGGCCGGGCTGGACGGCGGCGGCCGCGGCGGTGGCGGTGGCGGTGGCGGCAGCACTCGCGCTGGGGGTCGCGCTGGGAGTCGCGCTCGCACTGGCGGACGCGCTCGGGGTCGCGACCGGGCCCGCGGCCGTGAGGACGGCCGTGCCCTTCCCCGGGTCGTAGGCGGTGAGCTGGAGGGCCTTGGTCGCGGCCGTGACCGCGCCGCCGTCCTTGCCCGGGCTGCCGATCGCGGCCTGGGTGTCGCCGGCCGGCGCGGTGGTGACCTGCGCGGTGCCCGCGGACGGACGGGCCGAGGCCGAGGCCGGCGCTCCGGCGCGGGCGCGCGGGGTGCCGGCGGCCGGCGCGGCGGCCGCCGGGC
>NZ_JBHVVI010000261.1:0-3508 GCF_042883685.1 Kitasatospora sp. NPDC058190 | reverse complement strand
TGTACTCCGAACCGGCCGTCACCGCGGTGAGGGAGTTCGACACCGAGTAGCCCGCCCGGTCGGTCGCGGTGACGACGATCGGGTACGAGCCGAGCTTCGCGTACGAGTGGGACAGCGTGGCGGGGTTGGTCGCCGCGGCGTTCGCGTCGCTGGAGGAACCGTCCCCCCAGTCGACGTGCACGCTCAGCGCACCGCTGGCGGAGGTCACGTCGGCGCTCAGCGAGACACCGAACGCGCTGGTGTGCTGACCGGTCACCGCCACCGTCAGGTCGGGGGCGTACTGGATGGCGCCCCGGTCGGTGTAGGGCGTGGTCCCGTAGAAGTCCGAGCCGAGCTCGCCGGGGGCGGCCGGGTTGGCCGAGCCGATCGCGGCCGAGCCGGGCTGCGGCCGGGCGTCCACGTCGACCGAGGTGTTCGGGCGGAAGAACACCGAGGTGGGCGCCTTGGTCTCGGTCAGGTCGTGCGCGCCCTGCGAGGTCGCCGCCTTGAAGCCGTCCAGGGTCGGGTACGTGGTGCCGGCCCAGCTGTAGGGCGCGGTGGCGTCGGTGCCGTAGACGTAGAAGTCGTTGTAGTCGGCCGTCACCGTGGTCGAGTCGGCCGACACGGTCACGTCCGGTGCCCAGCCCTGGCCGTTCGACGTGCACTGGGACTGGTAGCCGCCCAGCAGTTGGTCGGTGGTCGGGTTGGCGTCCTCCAGGACGTTGTTCTCCAGATTGACGGCCGAGGACCCGCCCTCGATGTCGATCGCGGCCTTGCAGCCGCGCTGGACGGTGTTACCCGCGACGTTCAGGCCCTTCACCCCGGTCGCGACGATGCCGCCACCGGCGAGGACGTCGCCGGCGAGCGTGACGCTTCCTGCTCCCGGCGCGACCGAGACCGCGGTGCTGTTGCCGCCCTGGGAACCCGTGTCGAGGTACGACCGGGTGACCGCCACCCCGCTGGATGCGCCGTCGATGGTGACGGTGCTCGTGGTGTTCTTGGTGAACGCGCTCAGGTAGCTGGAGTCCAGCGTGACCCCCGAGGAGCCGACCACCTCGACGGCGGGCGTCAGGTCGTTCGAGTACAGCATGAGGTTGCTGACCGTCACGTTGGAGACGTGGTCGAAGATCAGAGCCGGTCCGGCCCCGCCGTTGACCCACGCCTGGTCGCCGATGCCGACGATCGAGATCCCCGAGGTCTTGACGGTCACCGACTCCCAGTCCGAGCTTCCGACGGAACCCTGGAGGTCGATGGTGTCGCCCGGCTGCGCGGCGTTCACCGCGTCCTGGAGCAGGCAGAAGGGAGCGTTCTGCGCGCCGGTGCCCGTGTCGGCGGCACACTTTCCGTTGAACACGTAGGCGTAGATGGTCTTTCCGGTGGCCGGCGTCGCCGCGGACGTCCGCACGTCGGAGAGCGCCGGCCGCGCGCTCGAGAACGTCGGCCGTGCTCCGGGGAGCGCCGGCTTCTGCTCCCGGACCGACTTGCTCGCGGGGCTGGAGAAGGCGTCGAAGCCCGCGCCCCCGATGCCCGGCAGCTGAGCCGTGGTCACGGGGTGGGCAGAGGTGGAATCGTTCGCCGGCCCGGCCGCATGGGCCAGACCTGGAACGAGCGCGATACCGGCCGCGAGAACCGCGGCTGACGCGACAAGACGGCGGTGAAACACCGACCCCCCAGTTCGGATTATGTGACGACCTGATGAAAGCTGGGACAGGCTACAGAACGAGGCTCGCCGAGTGGAAAGCGTTATGGGCGCGGAGCGGCCTCGCGGCGCTCGAGACGGCCGGGGCACAGAACCGGACGGACTCCCACCGCCGGAAGGGGTACCCCGGGACGGGCTGTCATGGGGGATCTGTAGCCTGGCCGCCTCATCACCTGCTTTGCTTCACGTACCTGACAGAGGGGCCAGTGTCCTACCGCCGTCTCTTCGCGTCGGTCGCGGTTCTCGCGGCCGGCGTCGCACTCTCACCGGGAACGGCCCACGCGGCCGGATCATCCAGCGGGAACACCGGTCCGCACGTGGCCTACATGCCGCTCGTCCAGCCGATCAGTGCTCCGGGATTCTCCAGCCCGGCGAGCAACTCGGTCCGGTTGACCCCGGTGCCACCGGCGCCTTCCGGGGCCCCGGCCGCGCCCGGTCCGGTCACCACGGGCACCGGCCGGACCCTCTACGCGGCGTTCTCCGGTTCGCCCTGCACCAACGACACCGGAACGGGCACCCAGGCCAGCCCCTACTGCCTCCTGCAGGACGCGGTGAACGCCGCGCAGCCCGGTGACACCGTCGACGTCCTGTCGTCCTCGGGGAACTCCTCCCAGGAGTCCGTGACGGTCCGGACGTCCGGCATCTCGATCGTCGGCATCGGCACCCAGGCCTGGGTCAGCCCGGGCAACGCCAACAACGGCAAGCCCGCGCTCGTGCTCGACCACGTCTCCAACGTGACGGTCAGCAACCTCATGCTGACCTCGTGGGGGAGTGCGACCGCGGTCGAGGTCATCGGGTCCACCGGGGTGACGATCGACTCGAGCTTCGTCAGCACGACCAGCAACCCCACTGGGGCCGACGCCCTCACCATCGACGGCGCCTCCAGCAAGGTCACCGTGAGCCGGACCTATGTCGACACCGGCTTCTCCCGGACCGGGGCCCGGGCGATCAGCGTCGCCTCCGGGGCGGCCAACGTCTCCCTCGCCGGAGACGTGCTGGCCGACGCCGGCATCACCGCGACCGGCGTGAACGGCCTGAACGTCGTCGGCAACACGATCCAGCGCGGCTGCGGCTCCGCAGTCGACCTCGAAGGCACCTCGTCCGGCGTCAGCGTCGAGAACAACCTCATCGAGGACGCCAACCCGAGCACCGACTACATGGGCACGTACCAGTCCAACTGCTCCGGATACGGACTGACCTGGGCGGCGGACGTCACCGTCTCGCCCGGGTCGGCCGCCGGTACCACGGCCGACTACAACGACTTCTACGTCTACGGCACCGACGCCACCGCGCCCTACAGCTGGGCCGGCACCACGTACCCGACCCTGGCCGGCTTCCAGTCCGCCGTGACCCAGGGCGCCCACGACACCAACGACACCAAGCAGGCGACCTCGACCTACCTGAGGCCGAACGAGCCGTCCGTCGTCGACATCCAGCCCCAGGTGGGCTCCGCCGCGATCAACTCGGCCAACCCGGCCGCGCCCGGGGCGCTGGGCTCGGACTTCTTCGGGACCAGTCCCCACGCCAGCCGGGGGGCCGTGGAGTTCGACGCCAACCCCAACCTGGCCGTGGCGCTGACCGGCACGGACCACACCGCTTACTCCGTGTACGTCGGCATCAACGTCACCAGCGACGTGCAGACGCTCACCTATGACATCGCCTGGGGTGACGGCACCACCACCCACGCCACCGGCCACCCGGACAACCCGCCGCAGAGCCCGCACACCTATCCGCAGCTCGGCACCTACACGGCCAAGGTCACCGTCACCGACCAGTTCGGCAACGCGGCGACCAACAGCATCACCGTCACCACGGCCGGTTCGGAGTACG
>NZ_JBHVVI010000260.1:0-2500 GCF_042883685.1 Kitasatospora sp. NPDC058190 | reverse complement strand
ACCGTCAAGGTGCCAGCAGTTACTCTGGCACTTGTTCTTCCCTAACAACAGAGCTTTACGACCCGAAGGCCTTCATCACTCACGCGGCGTTGCTCCGTCAGACTTTCGTCCATTGCGGAAGATTCCCTACTGCTGCCTCCCGTAGGAGTCTGGGCCGTGTCTCAGTCCCAGTGTGGCCGATCACCCTCTCAGGTCGGCTACGCATCGTGGCCTTGGTGAGCCATTACCTCACCAACTAGCTAATGCGCCGCGGGCCCATCTGTAAGTGACAGCCGAAACCGTCTTTCCATCTTTCCTCATGCGAGGAAAGAACGTATCCGGTATTAGCTCCGGTTTCCCGAAGTTATCCCAGTCTTACAGGCAGGTTGCCCACGTGTTACTCACCCGTCCGCCGCTAACTTCAGGGAGCAAGCTCCCATCCATTCGCTCGACTTGCATGTATTAGGCACGCCGCCAGCGTTCGTCCTGAGCCAGGATCAAACTCTCCGAAGAAATGTTTGACTTGCTCATTTGCTTTTAGAGTGTGTGCTCACTATTTTAAAACGTTGGCGCTTAGTTTTGTTCAGTTTTCAAAGAGCAATCACTTTAACAACTTAATCATCATATCACGAAGTTGAGTAGTTGTCAACTTCTGCGAAGAATGTTAGTTATTTTTAAAATCGCTATTTCTTAGCGACTACCTAATCTTACTACTATTTCAATAAGACGTCAATAGTTTTTTTCAAGAACATGTTCGATCTTGTTTTTACTGCTCTATCAATAATTTCTAAGATCAAAAATGCCTTGCTTGCTAAATAAGCAACTCCCTTATGATAAAAGAGTTTACACATGATGTCAATGATTTTTTTAGCAAGTTACTTTATGTATGATTCTGTAGACGACCGTACATTCATTTCCTTGATTTCATTGACTTCCTTCGTTTTTAATCCTTATAATGAAGATAAATACATAAAATCATACATTCAAGTATCCGTTTTATAAGGGCTCGCAACCTTTTCGGAACGTCTTGAAAAAGAAGGGGACACAATTATGAACCCTATTAAGAACGTGCAGCCCATTCGGAACCAGCAGCAGCTGGAAGATATGAAGTGGGCGCTTAAACGCCATTGTTCGGAACGTGATTACATTCTGTTTGTCCTTGGCTGTGAAACCGGGCTGCGAGTTGGAGATCTTTTACGACTCAAAACCAAACAGATTCTGAATTTGAAAGGAAAGTACACGAAGATACTGCGCATCAAAGAGGGAAAAACACAAAAAATCAGGGAGATGTACCTTGAAAACTGTTTTCAGGAAGTCTACGGCTATGCCGTCAATGTGGACAGTGAGTGGCTTTTTCCATCCCGGAAGGGGGACGGCGCCATCACGCCGACCCAGGCATACCGGCAGTTAAATAAGGCCGCCGACTTTGCTGGTGTCGACCATGTCGGCAACCATACCCTGCGGAAAACGTTCGGATACTGGTTTTACAAAGCGACAAAGGACATTGCGATGCTGCAGGGAATCCTGCACCATTCGGACCCTTCGATTACCCTGAGGTATATCGGCATCACAGAAGAAGAAACCAATAATGTCTTGAAAACCTTCAGTGTGTTTAAATAACGGTTCCGAACGAAGGAGCAGTCTTTGACTGTTCTTTTTTTTTACTTCCGAAAGACCCTCGTTATCAGACGTCCATAAAGGCTGTTTTTAGAGGTTTGAACTCCCTATCTTTATTTTCCTATTCGGAAAAAAATCAAACAGCTTAGAAAGGCAAATACAAAGCTTAAACAGCGTATTTTTTAAAAACCTCTTGGTGAATCATACACTTTTATGCCTGTTTTTCATTTTTCCTTTTCGGAACCCTCGAATCCTACATCTGTAGCTTTATCTACTTTCATTTTTCTCTTTTTCTTTTTCTAAAGCATTTATTTTCTCTTAACTCACATCTTGCCTGACTGTTCACATCAAGACAGAAAACTTTCCCTACCGGCCGGCGATATCTTTAGAGTGCCAGAAGACCTCAGCATTCCAAAAGGTACGTTGGCAGGGTGAGGTCTTCTGGCGTTTACGAAAAAGAATGAGCCGGCCGGTATCCTGAATATGTATAAGATCATGCTAGAAATAAGACAGAAATAAAGCCAGACATTGAATTCTTTATAATTTCTCTCTTTTTATCGCTCTATCAGAGGTGTAAAGACAGATCATTAAAACCTTTTAAAAAAATAATAGTCTTTAACCTTTGATACACAAATTAGTGTTTTGAACTTACTCTATCTTAAAGTTTTCAGAATTTTCACAACAAAAAACCCCCTGTTGTGTTTGTTTTACTAATATTGTTTTAATTGTTTTACATTGTTTTAATTGTTTTCGGAGGCCTCAAACCATTGGTATGACTGGCCTCAAGACCTCTAACTATAACATTTTTGGTGCGAACTATAACATTTTTGGTGCGAACTATAACATTTTTGGTGCGAACTATAACATTTTTGGTGCCTGAACTATAACATTTTTGGTGCGAACT
>NZ_JBHVVI010000259.1:0-3898 GCF_042883685.1 Kitasatospora sp. NPDC058190 | reverse complement strand
GCGGGTACTTCATCTGAGCAGCCATCACAAAGGCTCCCTTCTCATGACCCATCAGGCCATCTCGGGCAACCTTCCGCACCTCGGGGGAACCTCAGCAGCTGGGAGCACGCGCGGCAAGGTTCGGATAGTCGCGCAGCAACCGGCCGATGAGCCAGTCGCGCAGCCCGGTCAGGGTCGGGTCCCACGATCCAACGCTGAAGACGACCGGAACGGGATCGCCGCTGGAACGCGCTGCCAGGTAGTCGAGGACGAACCGCAGCATCAGAACGGTCTTGCCGGAACCCGCTCGGCCGAGCACCACAAGCCGCCCGGACCCAATGCGCCGGTACACGTCCGTGACCTGGGCCAGCCTGCCGTCCAGCGGCAGCGGGCCCGGCGCGGCCTCCGGGGCAGCACCGCTGATGTTGCCCCAGTGGTCCAACAAGCCCTCAGGCGCCGAACGCCACCGCACGGGCAACGGGAACGGGTCGTGGATCCGACGCTGCTCCTCCTCACGCATCCAACGGCTGTGCACATCGTGTGCCAACGACTGGGCGACGTCGCCCAGGGCACCTCGAGGCGCCAGCACGCCGAACGCGACCGGGCCGGGCACCGGCTCGTTCAACGGAGCGCGCACTTCGGAGGCATCCTCCGTGGCGGTACGGCCAACAGCGGAAGTCGTGTCGCGGTACGCGGCCAATAGGTCCTGCAAGACGTCGTCGCGATCGCGTCCCAAGGCATCGGCCAGGGCGTAGGCGACCTGCTTCACCGTTCCCATCCGTGCGTCAGTGGGCTTGCCGGTCTCCAACCGGTGGAGGGTGCGCACCCCCAGCCGGGCAAGCGATGCCAACTGTTCCTGCGTCAGCTTCGCCTCAAGCCGCAACTCACGAAGCAGGGGACCGAACTGGCTGCTCACTTCGACGCACTCGCTCCTGTCACGGATCTTCCCTTCACGGCAGATGATCACTCTACTGGGGCCGCATCACCGTGCCAGGCTGCCCGGCCATATGTGGCCGGTCCAATGGCCTGGTGCGCTGACTAGCCAGAACACCAGCATGGTCACCCGGGTCCCCTGGCTCTCTGCTGTGCCTGGAACAGGCTCGGCTCCGCCAAGCCCCGCTCCGGCGCCTCGGCACACCGACGAATTCGGTCTCTGGGGCAGCGGCCGGGCCGGCGGCCACCACTGGTGACAGCGCGCGCCGTCACCCCACTCCTAACAGAGGAAAGCAACGATGCGGTTCGTACGGAAGATCCTGGCGACCGGGGCCACCCTCGCGGCTGCCGGAACCATGCTGGTCACAGCGGTTCCCGGCGCACACGCCGCCACCGGCCTGTCCTCCCTGCGACAGGGCAGCAGCGGCCTGGGCGTCGCCTGCGCACAGTGGGAGGAGAACAGGTACTTCGACTCCACCCAGATCGCGGTGGATGGCGACTTCGGGCCCGCCACCTACAACTCAACCGTCAACTACCAGGCCCAGCTCGGGCTGCAGGCCGACGGAATCATCGGCCCGAAGACCGGTGACGTGATCGCGTCCGGAATCCTGCAGACACTCAAGCTCTATCCGTCGGCCAACTACCAGTTCTGGCGGGGCTACTGGCTCAGCGACTGCTACGGCGCCGTACCCACCGACTGGTGAGTGTGAGTAGTCCCAGACCGCTCGTCATGAGTTCGGGCGGGCAGATACCCAACGTAGAGACAGCCGCCGACCTGGTGGGTGGCGAGCTTGCACCTCACCCACTGCCACTACGAGACGATCCGGGAGATCGACCATGAAGCTCATACGAAAGATCCTGGCGACCGGGGCCACCCTCACGGCTGCCGGAACCATGCTGGTCACAGCGGTTCCCAGCGCCCACGCTGCCACCGGCCTGTCCTCCCTGCAGCAGGGCAGCAGCGGCCTGGGCGTCGCCTGCGCACAGTGGACCGAGAACGTCTTCCTTCAGCCGAAGACCCCCCTCTCGGTGGACGGCGACTTCGGGCCCGCCACCTACAACGCAACCGTCCAGTACCAGCGCGAAAACGGGCTCGCACAGGACGGCATCATCGGCCCGAACACCGGCAGCACGATTATGTCGTTCATCAACAGTTTCAGTGACGCTCAGTTCTGGAACGGCCACCGGCTGAGCGAGTGCTACAACGCCGTCCCCACTAGCTACTAAGCCATCGACACTCACTCACCTCCCGAGGGAAGCATGAAGATCACCATACGAAAGGCCGGCCCCGTCGCCGCCGTGCTGCTGATCGCGTCAGCAGCAACCACTGGCCTCGCTGGCTCCGCCTCCGCCGCCCCGGGCGCCTCCTGGCTCGGTTACGGCTACACGACCTCCGGGCCGGGTGTCCGGTGCGCCCAGGCAGCGATCAACTCCTGGGACGGTGCCGGGCTCTCACAGGACGGCGTCTTTGGCCCAGACACCGAAGCGGCGGTACGCCAGTTCCAGTCCGAGCGTGGCCTCAGGGTGGACGGCATCGTTGGCCCGCAGACCGGCGACCTGCTCTGGCAGCAAGTCAGCGACAGCAACTGCTACGCGTACCTGCCGACCAGCCACTGACGGCCGATCGAGACCCGATGCCGTCCAGTGCGTTCCCGCACAGTTAGAGCTCGCGCAGCCGGCGAAGAACATCTCGGCCTGCTCCTGGTCCTGATCGTCACCGCCGCCGGTGTCCAGAACCTCGCAAGCGGCAAGCAGGTCCTGGACACCCTCGCCGTCCAGTGGTCCACGGTGACAAAGGCATGGGTGGACGCCGGCTACAACAACGCCGTCGTCAAGCACGGCGCCACCCATGGCATCGATGTCGAGGTCGTGGCCCGGGACAAGGAGCAGAACGGCTTCGTCGTGCAGCCGATCCGCTGGCGCGTGGAGCAGATCTTTGGGATCACGATCCGGTACCGGCGGCAGTGGATCAAGTCCTGCCAGCAATTCCTTCTGACGAATCATCATGGACGTGGAGAACCCCCTGTGAGTGCCCTCCTTCCCACCCGGCGCCGGTTGTCGCTGGGCTTGGCCCTGGCGGCCGTGCTGACGGGCGTCGGCGCGTACACTGCCTCCGCCGCACCCGCGGCCGCGCCGACCCCGATACCCCTGACCTCCTCGGCCTGCCCGGCCGACCTGCAGCAGGGTGAGGTCGACGGCTGCGTCACCCAGCTCCAGCTGGAGCTGAACCTGACCGGTGCCCAGATCACCGTGGACGGGCAGTTCGGGCCCGGCACCGACACGGCCGTACGCAGCTTCCAGGCCGCGCACGCCCTGGGCGTCGACGGCATCGTCGGGCCGGCCACCAAGTCGGCGCTCGACGCGGCGGCGGCCGCCGCCTCCGGCACGGTGGACCTGCGCACCCAGTGCGGCGACCTGCAGACCGGCGCCAGCGGTGCGTGCGTCAGCACCCTGCAGACGATGCTGAACTCGTTCAACGCGGGCCGCCTGACCGTGGACGGGCAGTTCGGCCCCGCCACCGACACCGCCGTGCGCAACTTCCAGGCCTCCCACGCCCTGACCATCGACGGCGTCGTCGGCAACGCCGTCAAGAACGCCCTCTACACCAGCACCCCCGCGCCGCTGCCCAGCGGCGCCGTCGACTCCGCCAAGGTCCTGAACGCGGCGAAGTCGTACCTGGGCGTCCCGTACGTGTGGGGCGGCGGCCACTCGCTGCGCGGCGAGGGCCCCGGTCCCTCCCTGGGTACCTGCGACGGCTACACCGGCTCGATCCAGCCCTGCCCGGCCAACACCACCGCCGGCCTGGACTGTTCCGGCCTGGTGCGCGCGGCCTTCTGGTTCGGCGCCGGCATCGACCTCGCCAATGGCGGCGACACCACCAAGCAGACCCTGGACAGCCACCTCACCCCGATCACCGAGTCCCAGCGCCGCCCCGGCGACGTCGAGTACTTCGGCACCGACGCCCACAACACCGTGCACGTCGTCC
>NZ_JBHVVI010000258.1:0-3909 GCF_042883685.1 Kitasatospora sp. NPDC058190 | reverse complement strand
TCCATCCGCATAGCGCATACCAACGGCATAGCGCGCAAGTGATGGTCAGTCAGCTACACAAACAGGCCAATCACCTTGAAGCGCCGAGGTCAGTACCCGCAGCGCCGCCGCGACGTCCGTGTTCCTGTCCACGTCTCGAAGCGTTCCATGGCCCGCCGCCGAACCCGCTCCCGCGACTCTCTCCGCGTCGGTCAAACCGACGCCCTGCGCATACCTCACAGCACACCCCCATCCGGGTGACATCGGAGCGTCCTGGTTCATTTCATCGGCTGATACGACATAGATCATTTCTGTGTTCCGGTGTCACTCACTGGAACGACACTCGCGATCCACCCGAAGGAGCCCCGATGCGACTGAGCATCTCTCGTAGAGCCCCCATTCACATGGGACTCACCCTCGTCGCTTTTGGTGTCATTACGCCACCCGCTACCGCACAAGCGGCCGCCTCGGACACGGACGTACTCGGCGTGTCGCAGTCGGCCACGGGGCCCATCAACCCGGTGCTCGGCATGCCCTCCGCCAAGGCAAGAAGAACCGATCGTGTCACCACCCAGGGGCCGATCGTGAACGTGCCCAGCTGCAGCGAAAGCGACCTGCAAGCCGCGATCGGCGCTGTCGCCACGGTGGGCGGCACGGTCAACCTCAGACCGGGTTGCACCTACACCCTCACTGACGCCGCACCGCCCAACGACGACAACGGACTGCCGGTCATCACAAGCACCGTGACGATCAACGGAAGCGGCGACACCATCACCCGAGCGGCAAGCGCGGCCAATTTCCGCTTCTTCCAAGTCAACGGCTCCAATGGGAACCTCACTCTCAACAGCTTGACCCTCAGCAACGGTCACGCGTCCAGTAGCCTCGGCAACGGCCGGGGCGGTGCCATCTGGCTCAGCGGCGGCGGGCCCGAACTGATGCTGAACAACACCATCCTCGCCACCAACACCGCCGACAGCTTTGGTGGGGCCGTCGACAACGACAATGGCGCGTTGACCGTCAACGGGAGCACGCTCCGCAACAACACCGCCGCGGCCGGCGGGGCCCTGTTCGTCAGCCCGTTCGGAGGTTCCGGCACGGCGACCGTCAGCAGAAGCACGATCGTCGGCAACCACGCAAGAACCCTGGCCGGCGGGATCGCCGCCGCGGTCGGCACGAGGGTGACGCTATCCAGCAGCGTAGTCTCAGGCAACGACGTCACCGGTAGCAATCCGCTGGGCGGCGGCATCGCGCAAGCCGGCACCATCACGCTGCAGACAAGCACGGTCACCGGCAACACCGCCACTGGTAACAATGCGCAGGGCGGCGGCATCTACAACTTGACCGGCACGGTGCGGCTCACCGACAGCCCGGTCCTCGGCAACACCACCAATGGTACGAACTCCCGCGGTGGCGGCATCGTCAACACGGCCTCCGGCAACACGACTCTCACCCGTAGCCCGGTGACCAAGAACCAGGCGCTGGGAACGGGTGCAGACGGTGGCGGCATCTTCAGGGCCAGCGGCACGGTGACACTGAACGTCAGTCCCGTCGTCCTCAACCAGCCCAACAACTGCGGTAGCCCCAGCACCGTACCCGGCTGTTCCTAAGTGGTCGAGCTTGGAAGTCCTTCGGGGGTTGACTGGAGTCGATGCCGGGTGTGCCTTCCGATCAGATGCCGAGGACGACGGGCATGCGGGGCGCGAAGCCATGTCGCCAGTCGCACTTCGCGGCAACGGCCTTCTTCGGCCGGCGCCGCACCCGGTCTTCTCCCGATCGAAGTGCCCGTAAGCCGTGAGCGAGGTACGCCGAACAGGTCGGTGATCTTCTTCCGGCCGCGGTAGAGCCGCTGCGAAACGCCACCTGGTCTGGTTCTAGCTTGGGGCGGCGCCTTCCGAGGCGGCCCCGGGCACGGGCAGCGGCGCGTCCGCCGCTCGCGGCGAGCGCGATCGGCTCACGCTGGAGCTCGGCAAGCGCGGACAGCACGGTCGCGACGGCTCGCCCCGCGCCGACCGACGCCCGCCTCGGTGCCGGGCGGTGACAGCCCGCCGTGGTCGGGAGCAGCTCCAGCGCGTGGCGCTGGGCCTGGGCGTCCACGTCCTCCCGGGATAGCGAACTTCTACCGCCGTGACGCCGTCGGCTGCCTCCCGCTGGAGGGGCATCGCCCCTGTCCGTTCGGCTGCGCCCAGAGCCATCACCGCACCATGCCCGAACTGGACCGCTTCGCCCGACTCATCGTCAGCATGTCCGCAACCGAATGGGAGTGAGCCCGGCGGGGGGGGGAGTGTCAGGACCCGCGGGTATCGGCTGCTCCGTACGCTGCACGCCAGGCGGCGGGAGGTGTAGCGGCCTGACGGCGGAAGAAGGTGGTGAAGTTGCCGACGTCCCGGAAGCCGAGGCGTCGGGCGCAGCTGGTGACGGGGAGGTTGGTCTGGGCGAGCAGCCTCTTGGCTTCGAGCAGGATCCGCTGGTCGAGGAAGGTCTTGGCGCCTGTACCGGTGGCCGCGCGCGTTGCCCGGGTAAGGGTGCGCACGTCGTAGCCGAGTGCCTGCGCGTAGTCGGCCACGTGGTGCCAGTGGGTGAAGTGCTCTTCGACGGCACTCCGGTAGGCGCGGAACACCTCTGCGGATCGGCTGCTGGAACGATTCACGCGGGTTGGTGCCGGGGCGTCGGGCAGCGCGCGCAGCATGAGTGCTGCCAGCAGGTGGGAAAGCAGTGCGGCGGACGCCAGGCGTGGCGTGCGTGCTGTCGCGTCGTGTTCGCGGCCGAGGTGCTCGGCTGCGAGCAGGGCGAGGTCCAGACGCTGCGGGTCCAGATGCCAGCACGCCGGGGCGGTGGTCTCTGCCGTGGTGAAGCCGGACAGGAAGCCGGGACGGAAGAGGACCAGCTGACCGTCGCAGGCGTCGATGTCGCTCCAGCGGTGCACCATGCCAGGCCGGATCCACACGGCGCTGCCTTCCGTCAGTCGGTAGTTGTGGAAGTCCGCTTCGTGGGCGCCGGCGCCCGAGACGACCAAGGCGAAGACATGGAAGTCGGGCCGCTGCGGGAGTACGCGGCGGTGACGGGTGTCCATGGACCGCAGCGCGGCGAAATCGAGGACCTCCACGCCGTACGCAGACCCGATCGCCGGCAGGTAGCGCACCTGCTACACACCGCTGTGTCCGTTTTCCACAACGACTGTGTTCCTTTCCACCGGAGCGCGGACATCGCCTCTCGTAGGGTCCTTTCGAGCCTGACAGGCAGATCAGGCTATCCGTTCGAGGCTGCGCGGAATGACAACGGTCGTTCGATGCAACCGAAATGAGAGGTGTGACGATGACGGAAACGACAATGCAGGTTCCTGTGGCTGGCGGGACCCTGGACGTGCGGCGCGGGGGCCGCACCGGACCGACGCTGGTGTTCGTCCACTACTGGGGCGGCTCTGCCGACACCTGGAACGGCGTGGTCGGCCACCTGCCGCCCGAGCAGGCGACGCTCCGTTTCGATCAGCGCGGTTGGGGCACCTCGCGGTCGCTGCCCGGGCCCTACCACCTCGACCAACTCGCCGACGACCTCGCCACGGTGGTGGACGCCTGCGTGTCGGGACCGTTCGTCCTCGTCGGTCACTCCATGGGCGGCAAAGTCAGCCAGCTCCTCGCGGCACGCCGACCGGCCCACCTGACGCGCCTGGTGCTCGTCGCGCCCGCGCCGCCGCAGCCGCCCGCTACGGTGACCGAGGAGTACCGGCAGGGCCTGTCCCACGCCTACGACGCACCCGAGACGGTGCAGTACGTCCTCGACCATGTCCTGACCGCCGCACCGCTGACCGAGGCGGTGCGGACCACTGCGATCCGTGACAGCCTGAGGTTCCCCCGAGGTGCGGAAGGTTGCCCGAGATGGCCTGATGGGTCATGAGAAGGGAGCCTTTGTGATGGCTGCTCAGATGAAGTACCC
>NZ_JBHVVI010000257.1:2713-3936 GCF_042883685.1 Kitasatospora sp. NPDC058190 | reverse complement strand
CCAGTAGGTGATTTGTTGGGTGAGGAGGCTGTTGTGGTCGTGGTGGTCGCCGAGGAGGTGGTTTTGCCAGAGGGTGTAGTCGGCGTATTGGACGGGGAGGGGGGTGTGGGTGGGTGGGGTGTGGGTGGTGTGGTGGGTGTAGGCGTGGGTGAGGTCGGTGGCGAGGGGGTGGAGTGACCAGCCGTCGCCGGCGATGTGGTGGAGGGTGAGGAGGAGGACGTGGTGGGTGGGGGTGAGGGTGAAGAGGTGGGCGTGGAGGGGGATGTGGGTGTCGAGGTGGAAGGGGTGTTGGGCGGTGGTGGTGAGGTGGTGGGGGAGGTCGTGTTCGGTGGTGTGGGTGATGGGCAGGGGGAGGGTGGCTTGGTGGGGTTGGAGGATGTGTTGGGTGGGGATGCCGTTGGTTTCGGTGTAGAGGGTGCGCAGGCTTTCGTGGCGGGCGATGACGTCGTTGAGGGCGTGGTGGAGGGCGGTGTGGTCGAGGTGGCCGGTGAGGTGGAGGGCGAGGGGGATGTTGTAGGTGGGGCTGGGGCCTTCGAGTTTGTGGATGAACCACAGGCGGCGTTGGGCGAAGGAGAGGGGGAGGTGGGTGGGGCGTGGGGTGGGGGTGAGGGCGGGTCGGGTGGTGGTGTTGGTGGTGTGGTCGAGGTGGGGGGTGAGGTTGGCGGGGGTGCGGGTTTCGAAGAGGGTGCGGAGGGCGATGTCGGTGCCGAAGGTGGTGCGGATGCGGGTGGTGAGGCGGGTGGCGAGCAGGGAGTGGCCGCCGTGGTCGAAGAAGTCGTCGTCGGGGCCGAAGCGTGGGAGGCCGAGGACCTGGGCGTAGAGGTCGCAGAGGATGTGTTCTTGCGGGGTGCGTGGTTCGCGTCCTGTGGCGGGGGTGGTGTCGGGGGTGGGGAGGGCGGCGCGGTCGAGTTTGCCGTTGGTGGTCAGGGGCAGGGCGGTGAGGGGGACGAGGGTGGTGGGGATCATGTGGTCGGGCAGGTGGGCGCGCAGGTGGGCGCGGAGTTCGTGTGGGTTTGGGGTGTGGCCGGCGGCCGGTACGACGTAGGCGGTGAGTTGGGGGTCGCCGGGGTGGTCGTGTCGTAGGTGGACGGTGGCCTGGGTGATGGTGGGGTGGTTGGTGAGGGCGGCTTCGATTTCGCCTGGCTCGATGCGGTGGCCGCGGAGTTTGAGCTGGGTGTCGGTGCGGCCGAGGTATTCGAGGGTGCCGTCGGGGGTCCAGCGGG
>NZ_JBHVVI010000257.1:0-2615 GCF_042883685.1 Kitasatospora sp. NPDC058190 | reverse complement strand
CCGAGGTCGCCGGTGCGGTACATCCGTTCGCCTGGCCGGCCGTAGGGGTCGGCGGTGAAGCGTTGGGCGGTCAGGGCGGGTTGGTGGAGGTAGCCGCGGGCCAGGCCGGGGGTGTTGGTGTAGAGCTCTCCGGGGGTGCCGGGCGGGACGGGTCGCAGGCCGGGGTCCAGGAGGTAGACGCGGACGTTGTCGACGGGGTGGCCGAGCGGGGCCGAGGAGGGCCAGGTGTCGGGGTCGGTGGGCAGGGTGTGGGCGGTGAGGACCTGGGCCTCGGTGGGGCCGTAGTGGTTGTGCAGGTGCCGGCCGGGTGCGTGGTGGTGGAAGTGGCGCAGGGTGCGGGTGAGGGTGAGGGCTTCGCCGGCCTGGGCGATGTGGTGCAGGGCGGGCAGGGTGTGTCCGGTGTCGGTGGCGGCCTCGGCGAGGGCTTCCAGGACGGTGGTCGGGGCGAACAGCTCGTTGACCCGGTGGTGGTCGAGCCAGGCGACCAGGCGGCGCGGATCGCGGCGGGTGTCCTCGTCGGGCACGACCAGGGTCTTGCCGAACAGCAGCGCGGAGAGGATCTCCTGGACGGAGACGTCGAAGCTGATCGCGGTGAACTGGGCGGTCCTGGTGCCCGGGCCGCCGCCGAACTGGTCGTGGTGCCAGCGCAGCATGTTCGTCACGCCCAGGCCGGTCATCTGTACGGCCTTCGGCCGCCCGGTCGATCCGGACGTGTAGATCACGTAGGCCGGGCTCGCGGGCGTGAGCGGGCGGGTGCGCGTGTCGGGGGTGGGGTCGGTGTCGGGGTGTGCGTCGATGTGGGCCGCTGTCGCCGGGTCGTCCAGCACGAGGACCTCGGTCGGGTCGTCGTCGGGCAGCGCTGCCAGGGTCGCGCGGCCGGCCAGGAGCACGGCGGGGCGGGCGTCTTGCAGCATGTACCGGATCCGCGCCCGCGGGTGGGCGGGGTCGAGCGGCAGGTGCGCGGCGCCGGCCTTCAGCACCGCCAGGATCGCGACCACGTGCTCGGGCGAGCGCTCCAGGGCGAGCGCCACGGTGCTTTCCGGGCCGATGCCCCGTTCGATGAGGGCGTGCGCGAGCCGGTTCGCCCGCCGGTTCACCTCCTCGTAGGACAAGGTCACGTCCTCGAAGCACGCGGCCGGCAGGTGCGGCGCGGCCGCCACCCGCGCCTCGAACAGCTCCGCGAGCAGCACCGGCCCGTGGGTGCGTACCGTGTCGTTCCACGCGCCGAGCAGCACCTCCCGCTCCTCGGCGCTGGTGACGTCCACCCGCCCGACCGCCACCCCCGGGTCCTCGGCCAGCGCGGCCAGCACCCGCAGCAGCCGGTCCAGCAACGCCTGGGCGTCCTTTCCTGCGACGAGGTCGTCGCGGTAGTCCAGGCGCAGGTACAGCCGCTCACCGGGGGCGACGACCAGGGTCAGCGGATAGTGCGTCGCGTCCCGGCCCCGCTCCAGCGCCGCCGTCACCCGCACCCCCGCCTCCAGCCCCGCGGCCACATCCCGCCCGGGCCCGTCGAACGGGTAGTTCTCGAACACCATCATCGTGTCGAACAACTCCGGGATCCCAACCTCCCGCTGAATGTCCGACAGACCCAGATGATGGTGCGCATCGAGCGCCGAGCGCGTGTGCTGAAGAGCAGCGACGACCTCGGCCAGCGAACGCGCCGCAGGCACCCGCACCCGCACCGGGACGATGTTGATGAACAGCCCGACCATCGCCTCGACATCCGGCAGCTGCGGCGTGCGGCCCGAGACGATCGCCCCGAACACCACGTCGTCCTGCCCCGTCGCCCGCCCCAGCACCAGACCCCACGCCGCCTGGAGCAGCGTGTTCACGGTCACGCCCAGCCCGCGCGCCCGCGCCCCCAACGCCGCCGTCAGCTCCCGGGACGCCTGCGTCACCACCCGCTCGGGCACCCGACCGCCACGCACCACCTCCCCCGGCACCAGCCGTGTCCCCTGCTCCAGGCCGGCCAGCTCCCGCCGCCAGGCCTCCCGCGCGCCCGCGTCGTCCTGCCGGCCCAGCCAGGCCAGGAAATCCCGGTACGGCGTCACCCGGGGCAACCCGGCGACATCACCACCGTTGGCGTAGAGAGCGAACAACTCCCGCGCCACGATCGGCGTCGACCAGCCGTCCAACAGAATGTGATGCGTCGTCAACAACAGGCAGTGCCGCTCCTCGCCCAACCGCACCAGCGTGAACCGCACCAGCGGAGCACGCGCCAGATCGAACCGGCGCCCGTAATCCTCCACCGCCACCCGCTCGAGCTCCGCCCGCGCCCGCGCCTCCCCCAGACCCGAAAGATCCACCACCTCCCACGGCACGACCACCTCACCGACCACCACCTGCACCGGCTGACCATCCGTCACCCGGGGAAAACACGCCCGCAACACCGCATGCCGCGCCACCAACGCCTCGGCCGCACCCCGCAACCGCCCCACATCCACCGGACCATCCACATCGAACACCTGCTGCACGATGTACACATCCGGACCGTCCACGTCATACAACGCGTGAAACAGCATCCCCTCCTGCATCGGCGACAACGGAAGGACATCCACCAGATTCCCACCACTCACTTCTGCGTCCTCCACATGTCCTCAAGCTGTTCAACGTCG
>NZ_JBHVVI010000256.1:0-3984 GCF_042883685.1 Kitasatospora sp. NPDC058190 | reverse complement strand
ACCGACAGTCGCCTCATCGATCCAACAAACCGCCATCGACAACAAACTCATGGACACCTATGCGCACCAAAACGACCTCAATCCCCAACAGTTCAGAACCCCTTCGACCACTACCGCACCGAGGCCGGGTTCAGCGCCACCAGCGGCGGCAAGGCCGTCCCGGTCGGCCTGGTCTTCACCGACACCGACCCGTTCTTCGTGGTGCGCCCGCAGGCGAAGGCCTCGGCCACCGGCAGCGTCACCCTGGACGCCAGGATCACCCGCTCCCGCAGCACCTTCATCCTCTCCTGGTTCATGATCGCCGCGATGGGGGCCATCGCCCTGGCCGTCCTCGGCGCCGCCGAGGTGCTCTTCCGCAAGCGCGAGGGTCTGGTCTGGCCCTCCCTGGGCTGGATGGCGGCAAGCCTCTTCGCCCTGATCGGCATGCGCAACGCCGCCCCCGGCTCGCCGCCGATCGGCTCGCTGATGGACTACGTGGCGTTCTTCTGGGCCGAGGGGATCATCGCCGCGAGCCTGGCCTGCACCGCCTGGTCCGGCATCCGCACCGAACACCGGTTGCGCCGCGAGCGGGAAGCCGTGGGGGCCGCCGACGCCTCCTGAGCGGACGGCATCCGAGCGGATTCCCCCGAACGGCGGAGGCGTGCCGCACCGGACCCTGACCTTCCAGTCAGTAGCCTGCGGAGCCGAACCCCGACACCTACCGGAACGAGGCTCCATGGCTCACCCCCGGCCGTCCCGCCGCGCCCTGCTGCAGTCCGGGGCCGCGCTCGCCGCCCTGGCCCTGGCCGGCGGCTGCTCCTCCGACGGCGGCGCGGAGGAGCAGCCACCCGGCCCGAACGGTACGGCGTCGGGCGGTCCGGCCGCCTCGGGCAGCCCGGCCGCCAAGGCCCGCGCGATGCCCGCCGAGTCGAGCCCGCACGCCCGTACCTTCATGGCCTGGCCGGCCCTGGAAGAGGTGTGGGGTGACCAACTCCCCGGCGTTCGGCAGGACATCGCCGGCCTGGCCCAGGCCGTCGCGGGCTTCGAACCGGTCGTCCTGCTGGCCAGGCCCGACCAGGCCGACCAGGCACGCCAGGCCTGCGGCTCCTCGGTCGAGGTGCTGGAGCTGATGGTCGACGACCTGTGGGCCCGGGACACCGGCCCGACCTTCGTCACCGGCTCCCAGGGCCTCGCCGGGATCGACTTCAACTTCAACGGCTGGGGCGGCAAGCAGACCCACGTCAACGACAGTCAGGTCGCCCGCAACGTCCTCGACCACTACGGCATCACCCGCCTCCAGGCCCCGATCACCGGCGAGGGCGGCGGCATCGAGGTGGACGGCGAGGGCACCCTGATGGCCACCGAGAGCTCCTGGGTCAACGACAACCGCAACCCCGGCAAGAGCCGCGACCAGATCGAGGCGGGCTTCAAGGAGCTGCTCGGCGTCGAGAAGGTGATCTGGTTCAAGGGTGTCGCCGGGCAGGACATCACCGACTGCCACGTGGACGCCCTCGCCCGCTTCGCCGAGCCCGGCACCGTCGTGCTGCACCGCCCGGCCGCCGACACCCCGCCGGACGTCTGGACCACCGCCTCCGCGCAGGCCCTTCAGGTGCTGCAGTCCGCGACCGACGCCAGGGGCCGGACGCTCAAGGTGGTCGACCTCCCCGAGCCGGACGTCGACCTGATCCAGGGCGCGGGCAAGAACTTCCTCGCCACCTACATCAACTACTACGTCTGCAACGGCGGCGTCATCGTCCCGCGCTTCGGCGACAAGGCCGCCGACGACCGCGCGGCCGGCATCATCGGTGACCTCCACCCCGGCCGCAAGGTCACCCAGCTGACCATCAACCACATCGCCGCGGGCGGCGGCGGCATCCACTGTGCCACCCAGCAGCAGCCCGCCGCCGGGACCGCGACGTCGGGACCGTGACGAGGGGTGTGGAGACGGGGTGTGGTGACGGGCCGGGATGACGGGGCGTGACGACCGGCCGTCCGTCCGGTTCGGGGCGGGCGTGGCGGCGGGCCCACCGGCCGGTCACGCCCTGGCGGACAGCGAGTCCAGCAGGGTCCGCAGCACCCGGCCGGCGTCCACCGCGCCGTCCAGCGAGCCGATCGCGGCGAGCCCGTCCACGGCGGCGGCGAAGGCCTCGCCGAGCGGCACCGGGTCGGTGTCGGTGCCGCGCTCCTCGACCAGGCACCGGAACAGCCGGACGAAGGAGGAGCGCCAGCGCGCGTACTCGGCCTCCAGGGCGGTGCGGACGCGTTCGTCGTTCAGGGCCAGCCAGTGCAGGGCCGCGTGCAGCCGCGCCAGGTCGGGGCTCTCCGGCCGGGTGAGCAGCGCCAGGACCCGGTCGGCGCGCTCGGCGTAGCCGCCCGCCTCGGTGACGGCCTCCTCGAGCGGCGTGATCCACTCGGGCCGGATGTCCTGCACCACGGCGACGATCAGCTCGGTGCGGTCCGCGAAGTGGTAGTGGCACATCCCGTGCGAGACCCCGCACAGCGCGGCCACGTTGCGGGTGGTGAACCGCCCGGCGCCGTCGCCCGCGAGGAGGGTGCGGGCGGCCGCGATCAGTCGGGTCCGGGTCTGCTCGCCCTTGGCGGAGGCGCGCGCCCGGCCGCCGCCCGGTCCGGAGTCCGGTCGCGGGGCCGCGCCGGTCGCCTGTGTCGCCATGGCCGTCACTGTAGCCACTCCGGGGGCGGCGGCAGGGCGAATCGGTGCGGATGCCTGCGCAAAGTATTGACCGAGCGCTTGGTCAGTTTTACCTTTTCGGTCAACTCGTCCACCGCCAAAGGACATTGAAAGGGAGGCAGTGATGGAGGAAGGCTTCAGACCCCACACCACCGACGACCCCCGACCGACCGTCGGGGCCCGACTCGGCCGCCGCGGGTTCCTGACGGCCGCCGGGCTCGCCGTCGCCGGCACCGCGCTGACCGGCGCGACCGTCGGCCAGGCCCGGGCCGCCACCCGGGCCCGCGGCACCACGGCGGCCCCGCGGCTCGCGGCGGGCCTGCGGGTACCGCTGGACACCGTCCCGCACACCCGGACCTGGATGGCCTGGCCGGACAGCAGCACCATCTGGCGCGGCAAGCTCGGCGGCGCCCAGTCCAACATCGCCCTCGTCGCGCGGACCATCGCCAAGTACGAGCCGGTGACCATGTGTGCCAACCCGGCCAGCGTCGGCAAGGCGCGCTCGATGTGCGGCTCGGCCGTCACCGTCATCGGGGACGTCCCCGTCGACGACTGCTGGATGCGGGACACCGGCCCGGTCTTCCGCACCGACGGCCTGGGCGGCCTCGACACCATCGGCCTCAACTTCAACGGCTGGGGCAACCATCAGAACCCGCACGGCAACGACGCCCTGGTCGCCCAGCGCGTCGCCGCCTACCTCGGCCTCCCGTTCACCGCCGCCGGACTGGTCTCCGAGGGTGGCGCCATCGAGACCGACGGCTCCGGCACGCTGATGGCCACCCGGAGCAGCATCATCAACGCCGACCGCAACCCCGGCATGTCCCAGGCGGCGATCGAGAGCGCCATGTGCGCCGCCTACGGTGCCACCGAGGTGATCTGGTTCCCCGGCATCGCCGGCCAGGACATCACCGACGACCACGTGGACGCCACCTCGCGCTTCCTCGGCGGCGGCACGGCCGTCGTCCAACTGCCGCTGCCCAGCGACACCGACGTCTGGTCCCAGGACGAGCGCCAGCAGTACGCGATCCTCGGCTCCGCCACCAGCGCCCAGGGAGCCCCGATCTCGGTCAGCACCATCCAGGGCCCCGACTACTACCGGATCCGCTCCACCGACCCGAACTTCGTCGGCTCCTACGCCAACTACTACCTCTGCAACAACGCGGTGATCTCGGCCCAGTTCGGTGACACCCAGGCCGACAGCGCCGCCCGCGCCGCCCTCGCCCGGCTGTTCCCCGGCCGTACCGTCGAACAGCTCAACATCTGGCAATTATACGCATCTGACGCTGACGACGATGTAGGGAGAGTAGATCTCGGTG
>NZ_JBHVVI010000255.1:0-4011 GCF_042883685.1 Kitasatospora sp. NPDC058190 | reverse complement strand
GCGCTCCAGGGCGAAGGCCGGGTCGTCCGAGCCGCCCTTGACGGCGGCGTCGGCCTGGGCGATCGCGGTCAGCGCGGTGGCCACCGCGTCACCGGTCCAGCCGCGCATCTGCTGACGGACCCGGTCGACCTTCCACGGCGGCATGCCCAACTCGCGGGCCAGATCGGCCGGACGCATGTTCCGTCCGGTGGTCGCCAGCCGCCCGATGCTGCGCACGCCGGAGGCCAGCGCGTAGGTGATGCCGGTCGGCGGCTGCCCGACGGCCAACGCCCAGCGCAGCCGCTCCAGCGCCTCCGCGGCCCGGCCGGTGACGGCCAGGTCGGCCACCTCGAAGCCGGTCGCCTCCGCCCGGCCGCTGTAGTAGCGGGCCACCACCGTCTCGTCGATCGTGCCCTCGACGTCCGAGGTCAGCTGGCTGCACGCGGCCGCCAGCTCGCGCAGATCGCTGCCGAGCGCGTCCAGCAGCGCCTGGCAGGCCTCCGGGGTCGCGGAGCGGCCCAGCGTGCGGAACTCGCCCTTGACGAAGGCCAGCCGCTCGCTCGCCTTGGCCAGCTTGGCGCAGGCCACCTCGCGCCCGCCCGCCTTGCGGCCGGCGTCCAGCAGGCCCTTGCCCTTGGCGCCGCCGGCGTGCACCAGCACCATGATCACTTCTTCGGCCGGGGCCTCGATGTACGCCTTGACCTCCTTCACCGAGTCGGCGGAGAGGTCCTGGGCGGCCCGGACCACGATCACCTTGCGCTCGGCGAACAGCGACGGCGTGGTCAGCTCGGCCAGGCTGCCGGGCTGCAGCCCGCCGGGCGGCAGGTCCCGTACGTCGGTGTCCGGGTCCGCCGCCTTCGCCGCGGCCACCACCTGGGCGACCGCGCGGTCCAGCAGCAGCTCCTCCTGGCCGACCGCGAGGGTCAGCGGGGCGAGCAGGTCGTCGGGTGCACTCTTCCTGGCCATCGCGTACCAGCATCCCACGCGCCGCGGACACTCCCGGCCGCCCGACCGGCCGCCCGGGCCAACCGACCGACCGGACCCCGGACCGACCGCCCACCCCGCCCGACCTGGACAATGGCCCGGTGACCGAGAACCACGCCACCGACCTCCCGGACGTCAACGACCCCTTCGTCCGCCAGCTGCTCGTCCTGCCCGACCGCGACGCCGCCGACGAGGCCGCCGAGGAACTCCGCGCCGACCTCCCGGACCTCGACGAGCCGGAGATCGTGCGCGACGCCCTGGCCGGCGAGGACGACGCCGAGGACGCCCAGTGGCTCGTCGTCCTCGACCCCCCTGCCGACGGCTGGACCCCCGCCCTGCTCCACGCCCTCGACACCCTCGCCACCTCCTACGAGGGGTGGCGCGAGGAGTCCTGACCGGACGGCCCCTTCGACATCTCCCAGCCGACCGTCTCCCACCACCTCACGGTGCTGCGCGAGGCCGACCCGGTCGACCTCGAGTCGGGACCGGCGCCCCGGCCGCCGACCCGCTCCCCCTGCCCTCGACCAAGGATCTCCCCGTGAGCACTCCCGCCGTTCCGTCGGTGCTGTTCGTCTGTGTCCACAACGCCGGCCGCTCCCAGATGGCCGCCGCCTTCCTCGCCCGCCTCGGCGGCCCCGAGGTACAGGTCCGCTCCGCGGGCTCCGCCCCCGCCGAGAACGTGAACCCCGCCGTCGTCGCGGCCATGGCCGAGATCGGCATCGACCTCTCCGCCGAAACCCCCAAGGTCCTGACCACCGAAGCCGTCCAGACCTCCGACGTGGTGATCACCATGGGCTGCGGCGACGTCTGCCCGCACTTCCCCGGCAAGCGGTACCTGGACTGGCAGCTCGACGACCCCGCCGGCCAGGGACTCGAAGCCGTCCGCCCGATCCGCGACGAGATCGAATCCCGCATCCGGCACCTCCTCACCGACCTCGGCATCACCCCGCGGCCCTGACCCCGGCGCCACCCGCCGGCGCGGACCCCACCGCCCCTCCTCCGCGGCGCGCTCCGATCCCCCGCCCGGAGCGCGCCGCCGCCCGATTGACTGCGTATGCACACCAATCACCTTGGCAGAGCATCCAGTTGATGAGATTCGACGAATTCCCGGATCTCTCCGCACAGGGGTTCAGCACTGTTCATGTCTTCGCCGCCGCCGGTATACCGAGCCCTCTGAACCTAGGACGGCACCGCCACAGCCCCTTCCCCCTCCGCAGGAGTCTCCGTGACCCGTCGTTATGTCCGGCTGGCCGCCACCCTCGGCGCCGCCGGTGTGCTGGCCGGATCCACCGTCGCCCAGGCGGCCGCCGCCGAGGAGGGCCGCGGCGCCCACGCGAAGCACGTGCTGCTGGTCTCCGTCGACGGCCTGCACCAGTCGGACCTGGCCTGGTTCGTGGCCAAGCACCCGCAGTCGGCGCTGGCCCGGCTGGTCCGCGGCGGTGTCGAGTACACCCACGCGAGCACCACCAACCCCTCGGACTCCTTCCCCGGCATGGTCGCCCAGCTGACCGGCGGCGGCCCGGGCACCACCGGCGTCTACTACGACGACACCTACAACGCCGCGCTGCTCCCGGCCGGCACCACCGACTGCAAGGGCGTCAAGCCCGGTGTCGAGGTGGACCTCACCGAGGACCTGGACAAGAACCAGGACGCGCTCGACGCCGGCCAGGGCCTCGCCGGCCTGCCCGGCTCCGTCCTGCAGATGACCGGCCGGCCGCAGACCCTGCTCAACCCGGCCAAGCTGCCGGTCGACCCGCACACCTGCAAGCCGGTCTACCCGCACTCCTACCTCCAGGTGAACACCGTCTTCGAGGTGGCCCGCCAGGCCGGTCTGCGCACGGCGTGGTCGGACAAGCACGCCGCCTACGACATCCTCAACGGCCCCTCGGGCGAGGGCATCCAGGACCTCTTCACCCCGGAGATCAACAGCAGCGCGACCGGGTACAACGGCGACTGGACCAAGGACAACAAGGCCACCGAGCAGTACGACTCGTACAAGGTGCAGGCCGTCCTCAACGAGATCGACGGCTACGACCACAGCCGTTCGGAGCAGGTCGGCACCCCGGCGGTGTTCGGCCTGAACTTCCAGTCGGTCTCCACCGCGCAGAAGCTCAAGAGCTCCCAGGGCCTCCAGGGCGGATACGTCAGCAAGGGCGTGCCCGGCCCGCTGGTCGAGAAGAACCTGGAGTTCGTCGACCAGCAGCTCGGCGCGCTGACCGAGGAGCTGCGCAAGCAGCACCTGGACGGCTCCACCACCGTGATCCTCTCGGCCAAGCACGGCCAGTCCCCGATCGACCCGACCGCGCTCAACCGGATCGACGACGGCCCGCTGCTGGACGGCCTCAACGCCGCCTGGAAGGCCGCCCACCCGGGCGCCGGCGACCTGGTCGCCCACGCGGTCGACGACGACGGTGTGCTGCTCTGGCTGAACGACCGCTCCGCGGCTGCCACCGAGTTCGCCAAGAATTACCTGCTGGCGCAGAGCGGCAACGGCGTCGACATCAACAGCAAGGCCCGCCCCTTCACCCGCAGCGGCGTCGAGAAGATCTACGCCGGCGAGGAGGCCGCCGACTACTTCCACGTCACGCCGGGCGACGCCCGCGTGCCGGACGTCTTCGGCGTCGCGCAGTACGGCGTCGTCTACACCGGCGGCAGCAAGATCGCCGAGCACGGCGGTGCCCACGCCGACGACCTGAACGTGCCGCTGGTCGTCTCCGGCGCCGCCACCCCGAACGGCGTCCGCCAGGACGAGAAGGTCGAGACCAAGCAGATCGCGCCGACCATCCTGAAGCTCCTCGGCCTCAAGCCCAACGCGCTCCAGGCTGTCCGCGAGGAGCACACCCGGGTGCTGCCGACCCGCTGACGACCGGTGGGCCGGTGGGCCGCGGCCCCGTCGACCCGCTGACCGCAGAACCGACCCGAGCGGCCGTACGCGCCTGGCGTACGGCCGCTCGGCCACACTCCGACGAGACGGTCGGAGACGGCGCGACATGTGCCACCGCCCTCACCCGGCCGGTGACGCTTGTTCGCGGCGCGCGCTCCGGGCCC
>NZ_JBHVVI010000254.1:0-4103 GCF_042883685.1 Kitasatospora sp. NPDC058190 | reverse complement strand
GTACGGCAGGGGGGACCCTGTGGGAGAGTAGGACGCCGCCGAACAATCATTCAGAGAAGGCCCCACCCGGTTTCCGGGTGGGGCCTTTTCGCGTTTCGGGTCAGTGGTCCTGAGGGGCGTCCTCGCCGTCCTGCGGCTGCCCTTGTGCCTGACTCGGCGTCGCCTCGGCAGATGCCGTCGGGGCATCCGACTGGGGCACTCGGGGTGTCTGAGATGCCTGCGGCGCTTGGGATTCCTGCGGTGCCTGCGGTGTCTGGGATGCCTGCACCGGCATCGCTTCCGTTCCCCAAGCAGGCCGGCCGAGCCACTTGTCGGCGCTGTTGGTGAGCCGGGCGACGCCCGTACCGTCCGGCTGCATGCTGTAGAGGTCGGGGCCGGAGCCCGCGGGGGCCTGGGTGAAGACGATGGATTTGCCGTCGGGCGCGTAGGCGGCGGTGCCGTAGGAGGTGTCGGAGGGGGCGGGGGTGAGGGCGCCGATGGCGCTGCCGTCGGGGTGAACGGTGTAGATGCCGCCGCCGGGGGTGTTGTCGGGGCCGTCCGGGTAGGTGGTGAAGAGGATCTGGGTGCCGTCGGGGGACCAGCTCGCGCGGTCGCCGGCGCGCAGTTCCCAGGGGGTGAGCTGGCGGAGCCCGGTGCCGTCGGCGCTGACGATGTAGATGGCGCGGCTGTTGGCGGGCTGTCCGGTGGCGCTGGTGCGGTACTCGAAGGTGAGCTGCTTGCCGTCGGGGGACCAGCTGGGGTTGCTGACGGCACCGGAGTACGGCTTGTCGTTGGTGAGGAAGGTGAGCCGCTGGACGTTGGTGCCGTCGGGGCTCATCAGGTAGAGGTCCGAGTACTGGATCTGGTTGGTGTGGGCCTGGTCGAGGGCACCCCAGGAGCGGCTGAAGGCGAGCTGCTTGCCGTCCGGGGAGTAGGCGGGGGCGCGCTCGTCCTCGTTGGCGCAGTCGGCGGTGCTGCTGCTGGTGTCGCAGAGCTGGCTGATCTGGTGGGCGTTGTCGCCGGTGGCGGAGACCGTCCAGAGGCGGGCGGTGCCGCTCTGCGGATCGGTTCGGTCGAAGGCGATGGCGCTGCCGTCGGGGGACCAGTCGGGGCGGTCGTCGCGGGCGCGGTCGGGTGGTTGGGTGACCTGTTGCTGGGCGGTGCCGTCGGGGGCGAGGGTGACGATGGCGCTGGTGGTGCGGCGGGCGTCGGTGTAGGCCCGGCTGACGATCAGTCCGTTGTGCGCGGGCGTGGCGGCTGCGGCGGCGACCACAGCGGGGGTTGCGGAAGCGGTGGGCTCAGGGGTGGCGCTGGGGGACTCCGGGCGGATCTCGGACAGCGGGATCTCCCCGGGCTCGGCCCCGCAGCCGGTGAGCAGGGTGCCCAGAAGCAGAAGGCCCGCACCGGCGGTTGCGCGGGTGCGGGCCTTGCTCATGGGGGACTGCCGTGTGCCGGTGATCCGTGCCATCTCCGTTTTCGACCTTTCCGACCGCTCCGACGTGTGCTCCGTCTCGGATCAAGGAGGAGATCCGGGACGGAGGCCCCTGGAAGAGCTGTCACTGTGTCAGAAGGAGCGGGTCGGTGGCCGGGCGACACGCGACGGAGCGAGTTCACTCGGTCGCGCGGAGTAGGCGGTGGGATTCGGTCAGCTCCGGGCGGCGCGGCGCTCGGCCTTGGCGAGGGCCTCCACCTCGTCCTCGGCCTCGGCGACCTCCAGGGTGGGCGCGGTGCCACCGAGGTGGGCAGGCTGCCACCAGGTGTCGTCCGGTCCGGAGGGCTTGCCGGGGTACTCGCGCTGGGCCTGGTCGAGCATCTCGCTCATGGCGGCGCGCAGCTTTCTGGTGACCATGACGGGCTTGTCGTCCGGGCCCAGGTGAATCGGTTCGCCGATCATGATCGTCACCGGGACGTGGCGCTTGGTGAGGGTCTTCGGGCGGCCCTTGGTCCAGAGCTGCTGGGTGCCCCAGAGCACGACGGGCAGCAGCGGGGTGCCGGAGTCGGCGGCCATCCGGGCCGCGCCGGTCTTGAACTTCTTCAGCATGAACGAGCGGCTGATGGTCGCTTCGGGGAACACCCCGACGACCTCGCCGGCCTTGAGGGCGCGCACGGCGGCCTCGTAAGCGGGCTGGCCGTCGGTGCGGTCGACCGGGATGTGCTTCATGCCGCGCATCAGGGGGCCGGAGATGCGGTGCTTGAAGACGTCGTCCTTGGCCATGAAGCGGGTCTTGCGCTTGCCGCCGCGGTAGGCGCCCAGGCCGGCGAAGAGGAAGTCCAGGTAGCTGATGTGATTGCTGACCAGCACCGCCCCGCCCTTGGCGGGGATGTGCTCGGCACCCACGATCTTGATCCGCACGTCGAGCGCACGGAAGGCGGTGAGTGCGGCGCCGATCACCGGCGGGTAGACGAACTCTGCCACGGTCAGTCCTGACTTCCACGGGCCGGAGCCCGGTACGGCGGTACCCGCGCCGTTGCGAGGGGGCCGACCGGAGCACGGCACGCCGCGGCGGTCACGGGTGATACACGGAGATGATCCCCCGAACGAGTGCCTGCTGTCACCTGAGGCGTGCGGTCAAGCGAATATTCGCGGTGTGATCTCCGTGATGAATCGGGTCGGGAACTTTTCCGGTCCCCGAACCCGGTGGCGCGGCGGGCGGGTGGTGGGCGCGGGGGTGGGTGCGGCGGCGGGGCGGTGGTGCCGGTCAGGCCCCGGCGCCGACGCGGCCCTGGGCGCGCCGGACGATCGGGTACATCTCGGAGCCCAGGCAGTAGCTGAAGGCGGCGTTCAGGAAGGCCGCGGCCAGGGCGAAGGCGGTGGCCAGCAGGCCGAGCCAGGTGACGCCGGTGAGGTAGCCGAGGGTGCCCACGGAGGTGAAGACCAGGCCGACGCCCTGGGCGAAGCGCAGCGGCCGCTCGTCCTCGGTCGCGGTGGGCGGTGCCAGCCGGGGGAGGACGAGGACCCGGAACAACAGGCCGTACGGGGAGAGCCGCAACCCGCCGCAGGCGCTGAGCGCGAAGACCAGGGCCTGGGCGGCGAGCAGGAGGCCGCTGCCGGTGATCAGGACGGCCGCCAGGACGATGGCGGTGAGCGCGGAGGAGAAGCGGGGACCGCGGGGGTCGGTCTGCACAGGGGCTCCGGGAGGGTCGCGACGGACGGCTGCGGCGGGGCGCGTCGATGTCAGCGGGAGGTGGTGGCCCGCCCCAGGTCGACGACGCGACGGGAGGTCAGCAACGGCGGTGCGGTGCGCTCGGAATCCACCGGCCGATCGTACGCGGGCCCGGCGCCGGCGGTCGACCTCTCTTTCGGGGGTCGCGCGCGCTGTCGCAGACTGGAGGGATGACCGGATCGGTGGTGTGCGTTGTCGTGCTGGCGGTGGCTGCCACGTTCGGTCTGCTGCGGGTCGGGCGAGACGGAAGGCTGAGGGTGCGCACCAAGGACGAGGCGATACGGCTGTCGGAGGCCGACCTGGGCGGGCCGCTCGGTGAGCGGGCGACGCTGGTGCAGTTCTCCACCGCGTTCTGTCAGCCGTGCCGGGCCACCCGGCGGGTACTCGCCGAGGTGGCGGGGATGGTCGACGGGGTCGCGCACATCGAGGTGGACGCCGAGGCGCAGCTGGAGCTGGTCCGTCGGCTGGAGGTGCTGCGGACGCCGACTGTCCTGGTGTTGGACGCGGGTGGCCGGGTGGTGCGCCGGGCGGCGGGGATGCCGCGCAAGGCGGATGTGATCGCGGCGCTGGGGCAGGCGGTCTGAGGGCCGACGGGGGCTCGCGCGCCGGTCCGGGCCACCCCGTGAGGTGGAGTCCGCGCCCGCCTGGGGCAGGATGGGCGCAAGCGGCGGTGCAGCCGTCCCGGCGTAAGCTACTGGCCAGTAGTGACCACTGAGCTACTGGCGAGTATGCTGCCAGGAAGTTCCGGACCGGCACGGGAAACTCGCTGCCCGGAGCGGGTGCGTGGTGTGTCGCGCCCGCTTGCACCACCGCAGCCGCCGGACGAGACCAGTACAGGAGACAGGCCGTGAGCTTGAGGATCGTTGTCTGTGTGAAGTACGTGCCGGACGCGACGGGTGACCGTCGTTTCGCGGACGACCACACCACCGACCGGGAGGGCGTGGACGGCCTCCTGTCGGA
>NZ_JBHVVI010000253.1:0-4152 GCF_042883685.1 Kitasatospora sp. NPDC058190 | reverse complement strand
CTCAACGGCCCAAGAGAACACCGGGGTCGGCGGGCAGGCACCGCACCCATGTTTTCACGCCCGCAAGGCGTACCCACCGGGATCAAGGCGACTGACCTGTAGACGAGCAGACCCGGCGGTAGCCGGGTCGAGGGTCTCGTGAAGCGGGCAGAAGTCGATCCTGCGGCGCCGCGGCTCGGGGGTCGGGAAGGGGGCCGGCCGAGCGATGATCCCGTGCGGGCGTGCGTGAGGCGTCCGGGCTCGGCCGGGCATCGGGTGGGACCGCTGCTGCCGCCGCACCCGGGCCTCGCGGGCCGTCGGGTGGGAGCCTCACGGACGATGACGGCGGTGTCCGTGGTGATGTCGAAGGGGTCCGGCCGAGCGCCATCGTGGACGGGGCGGGCCGGCGCCGTCCCCGTCCACGATCGGTGGTGCGTCCCCGGTCTTCGAGACCGGGTCAGTTGAAGACCAGCACGTCGGTGCGCATCGGCAGCGGGCTGCCCCAGCCGATGTTGATCTTGAACGTCACGATTCCGTTGCCCGGGGCGATGCTCGACACCTGGAAGGCGGCGGCGCCGACGAACCGGTGGCCGTTGGAGTCGATCTCGGAGGCCGTGATGACGACGGTCGAGTCGATCCCGATGACGTTCCAGGGGAGCTGGAGGTTGAACGTCCCGTTCGACGGGGTCCACGTCCACCAGGCCCGCCACACGGCGCCGACGTTGCCGCCGATCGCCGCGAGGCCCTGGTCCTGGCTGGTGGGCTGCGAGTGGCCCGCGATCTGCGGGGCGTCGGAGGCGGTTGCTTCGGTCGCGGCCATAGCGACTCTCCTTACGCCGGGAGAGCCCCGTGAGCTCTCCGGATACTCTGAGTGTCCGCTAGTGCGCGCAGCGTAGCAATCACTCGTGAGGGTGAATCTCCAGCGAGCCGCCGGCCTGCTCGCGCGACCACCGTCTAAGGTCCGCCCCGTTCGCGTCGTGGGTGCGGCGGAGGACGGTCTCGGTGATGCCCGGGTGCAGCCGGTGGAAGGCGTCCGGGTAGGCGTTCCGGCTCACGGCCGCGCTCGCCGCAGGCGCCGCCACCAGGGTGTCGCGGGCTGCTCGGCGGGCAGCAGCCCCGGCGCGTGGTCGGCCACCGCGGCCAGCACCTCGGCGACGCTCGGGTTGACCATGGCGCGCCCGTTGACGGTGACGGTGGGGACGGTCTCGTGGCCACCGGCGACCGAACGGACGAAGGCGGCCGCCTGCGGGTCCGACCAGATGTCGGTCTCGCCGAACGGCAGCCGCTTCACGCGCAGGCCGCGCCGCAGCCAGGTGCAGTACGGGCAGCCGGGCCGCCAGTAGAGCACGATTCCGTTGCCGGTCACGGGGCCGACACCTCCTCCGGTTTCCCGGTGACGAGCAGCGCGTTCCCGGCCGTGCCGTCCGCGACGGTCCGGGCCGGGCGTGGGGCCCCGGCGGGGACGACGCCGTTGCAGGTCGCACGCATCATCGAAGGTCTCCTCCTGGAGGTCTATGGCGGCCGGCAGCGCGGTCCGGCGGATGCACCACATGGTGGCCCCTGTGGGGGCCGTCCTGGCAGTGGCGCCACCGACCGGTCTCCGTGCGTGTCGGACGGTCCGGAACGCCGCCCGGCCCGCACCTCGGCCCCGCCCGGCCGCGAGGGGACTGTCGGCCACCCGGCCATGTCCGCTGCCGGTCCGCGGCGGGGCGCCTAGCGTGGTGGGGATGACGGGTCGACCCGACTCAGGAGGACCGGCGATGAGCGAACAGCAGCAGGCGGACGTGATCGTGATCGGCCTCGGCCCGGGCGGCGAGCACGCCGCCGGACGTCTCGCGGACTCGGGCCTGGACGTCGTCGGCATCGAGGCCGAGCTGGTCGGCGGGGAGTGCCCGTACTGGGGCTGCATCCCCAGCAAGATGATGATCCGCGCCGGGAACCTGCTCGCCGAGACCCGGCGGGTGCCCGGCATGGCCGGTCGCTCCCAGGTCACCCCCGACTGGACCCCGGTCGCGGACCGGATCCGCGACGAGGCCACCGACGACTGGAACGACCGGGTCGCCGTCGACCGCCTCACCGGCAAGGGCGCCCGGTTCATCCGGGGCCGGGCCCGCCTCGCCGGTCCGGGCCGCGTCGCGGTGAACGGGCAGGAACTCACCGCCCGGCGCGGCGTCGTGATCGCCACCGGCACCCGCCCCACCGTGCCGCCCGTCCCGGGGCTGGCCGAGGTGCCGTACTGGACCAACCGGGACGCCATCGCGGCGAAGGAACTGCCCGAATCCCTGCTGGTGCTCGGCGGCGGCGCGATCGGCCTCGAACTCGCCCAGGTGTTCGCCCGCTTCGGCAGCGCCGTCACCGTCGTCGAGGCCCTGGACCTCCTGCTGCCCGTCGAGGAACCCGAGGCCGGTCGGCTGATCGCACCGGTCCTACAGCGGGAGGGCATCGAGATCCGCACCGGCGCCCGGGCCGTCCGCGCCGAGCACGACGGAACGACCTTCACCCTCCACCTGGACGGCGGCGAACTGCTCACCGCCGAACGGCTCCTGGTCGCCACCGGCCGCCGCGCCGACCTCAGCGAACTCGGCCTGGACACCGTCGGACTCGATCCGGCCGCCCGCGCCGTGCCCACCGACGGGCAGCTGCGGGCCGCCGACGCACTGTGGGCGATCGGCGACGTCACCGGCCACGGAGCCTTCACCCACGTCGCGATGTACGAGGCCGAGATCGCCGTCCGCGACATCCTCGGCGACCCCGGCCCGGAGGCCGACTACCGCGCCTTGCCTCGGGTGACCTTCACCGACCCGGAGATCGGCGCCGTCGGCCTGACCGAACGCCAGGCCCGCGACGCCGGGCTGAACGTCCGCACGGGCACCACCCAGCTGCCGTCCGCCACCCGGGGCTGGATCCACAAGGCCGGCAACGAGGGCTTCATCAAGCTCGTCGCGGACGCCGACCGGGGCGTGCTCGTCGGGGCGACCTCCGCCGGGCCGATGGGCGGCGAGGTGCTGTACGGCCTGGCAGTCGCGATCCAGGCCCGGGTGCCGATCGCCCGGCTGCGGCACATGATCTTCGCCTACCCGACCTTCCACCGAGCCGTCGAGGCGGCCCTCGCGGACCTGGGGTGAGCGAGGGTCAGCGGCAGGAGGGTCGGTAGGGGGTGCCGGGGAAGTACTGGTGCCACTGTGTCGGCGGACCGCTTCGAAGGCGTTCCCGGGCGGACCGGGCGAGCGTCCGCCGGGCCGCCGGTGCGCCGTCGGCTCCGCCCCTCGGGGCGGCGTGTCGGGTGGCGGATCCCGGTGGGGGACGGGAGGGTGACTGCCGGGGGGCCTCCCGAGGAAAGGGCGAGAATGCCTGACGTCACCACCCCGTACGCGACCGGCACCCCGTGCTGGGTCGACCTGATGGCGAAGGACCAGCAGGCCGCGCTGGACTTCTACCGAGACCTCTTCGGCTGGCAGGGTCAGCCGGGCCCGGCCGAGTTCGGCGGGTACGCGGTCTGCATGCTCAACGGCAAGGCGGTTGCCGGCATCGGTCCGGCGGCGGCCCCCGAAGGCATGCCGGAGCCGCCCACCGTGTGGACCAGCTACCTGGCCACCACCGACGCCGAGGCCACCCAGGACGCGATCGTCGAGGCCGGTGGCACCCTGCTGGTCCCGGTGATGGACGTCGGCTCCCTCGGCCGGATGCTGGTGGCCGCCGATCCGCAGGGTGCGGTGTTCGGCGTCTGGCAGCCCGGCGAGTTCTCCGGGGCCCAGGTGGTCAACGAGGCCGGGGCGCTGACCTGGAACGAACTGCACACCAGCGACGTCGAGGGCGCCACGGCCTTCTACGGCGAGGCCTTCGGCATTGAGGTCAAGCCGGTGGCGGGCAACGACCAGTACTGGGAGCTGCACGTCGGCGGCCGCGCCGTCGGCGGCGCCCTGCTGCTCGCCAACGACCCGCCCGGCACCCCGCCGCACTGGCTGACCTACTTCTCGGTCGACGACGTGGACGACTGCGTCAACACCGTGGTCAAGCGCAACGGGACCGTCCTCGCCCCGCCCTTCGACATGGTGGCCGGCCGGATGGCGGTGGTCGCCGATCCGCAGGGCGCTCCGTTCGCGATGATCAAGCCGAAGCCGAGGTAGGCGGCCGGGCCACGGGAGCCGGCCCGCCGAAGTACCGCGCCCCGCC
>NZ_JBHVVI010000252.1:0-4204 GCF_042883685.1 Kitasatospora sp. NPDC058190 | reverse complement strand
CGGGGGTGTTCCGTTGTTTCCCCCCCCGGGGCAACGTTTTTCGGCGGCCCGCGCCCCCCCCCCCGCGTCTGCCCTTGCGCCCCCGCGGGGGGGCCCGCGCGCGGGCCCCCCCCCGCCCCACCACCCTCGACCGGCTACTCGGTGCCGGGGAGCGGTGATCAGCCGGGGAGCTGGCCGTTACAGTTGCTCATCCAGGCGCTCATGGTGCTCTGCGTGGAGTAGTCGCCGGAGTGGTGGGCGGCCAGGTAGACGTTGTAGATGTCGGCCTTGATGTCGCCACCGGTCTGCGGGCCGACCTGGCCGTCCTGCTGGATGCCCTTCGAGCCCTGGTAGGCGACCACCGCGTTGTAGGTGTTCTGGCCGAACTGGCCGTCGACCGAGAGGCCGGCGCTGTCGAGGTAGTTCATGGCCTGCTGGACGCACACCACCGGCTGACCGGTGGAGCCCCACTGGATCGTGGAGGCGGCGCTGGCCGTGCCGACGGCGAGGCCGAGGGCTGCGGTGGCGCCGATGGTGAGGGTAGCCGCACGAAGGGCCCACTTCTTCTGCATGTCGAGTCTCCTCAATCGCTCAAGTCACTCTGGTCACGGGAGCGTTGTCGGGTCGCTCCCGTCGTAGTCGATCGTGAGCCCTCATGTCGGTGCGAACCAGGCCTTCCGGCGGGGTTGGCCGAAAGACCGCGAGGCGGCGCGGCCTTCCCTGGCGGCGCCGCGTCAGGCCTGACCACGGAGACCAACCGGCCGATCGGTCGGGGAACTTCGGTATTGGTCGACGTATTGGCCTGGTGCCATCCGAAGTCTTTACCGATCATGCGGCCGGGTCCGAGGTGCGGCGGAATTCCGCCCTCCGCCCGGGCCGTGGCAACGCCTCCGAACCGAAAGGG
Source organism: Kitasatospora sp. NPDC058190 (assembly GCF_042883685.1). Lineage (NCBI taxonomy): Bacteria > Bacillati > Actinomycetota > Actinomycetes > Kitasatosporales > Streptomycetaceae > Kitasatospora > Kitasatospora sp. NPDC058190. The sequence goes on along the minus strand of NZ_JBHVVI010000252.1, from coordinate 3,321 downwards.
TGGCTGAAAATGCGCCGCTGCGGGGAAACTCGGCGCACCACCGTCGATCAGTGCGCGGCCTGTGAACGCCGTGCGGCCGGCCGCCCCGCGTGCGGTCCCCGCGCACGCTGCGGCCGCCGCCGGTCGGCACTGCCGTCCCTGCCGCGCCCGCGACCCCGACACCACCCTGCCACCGCCGACCTGCGAGGCCTGCGGCCGACCCGTCAGTGGATCAAGGGCCTGTGCAAGTTCTGCTACCAGGTGTCGGCGTAGAGGTCGAAGTGCCCAGTCGGGTACACACGAACATGCTCACTGCGGCAGGCATGATGGCTGTCCCGGGCCCGGTCCGCGTCGGCCGGCGGAACCGGGCCCGCTGTTCTACTGCTCCGGCGGCATGGCTGGCGCGGGCAGGTCGAGGACCCGGGCGAAGGCGCCGATGACGGGAGCCCGGAAATCAGGCAGGTGCCGAAGGGCGCAGTCGGCGGCCAGCGTGAGGAAGTCGACCAGGTCGCGCTCGGCGCCGGCGAGCAGGCAGCGGAGTTCGGTGACGGGCCGTGGTGCGCGACGACGGCCTCGGCCTGCTCGCCGCCGACGCATTGAAAGGCTCATGTCAACATAAATATCCGGCGGGCGGAGCCGCGGTTTCTGCTGTCCCAACAGGGCCGCGGCGGTCTCAATCCTTGCTTGACCGGCGTCCCATACCGCAGGTAGCCGGCGTGGGACGGAAACAGGCCACCGGGTGGGACGGAGACGGGCTGTACGTCCTCGTGGACGTGGGACATCGTTGGGGCTGGCGGATCGAACTCGCCCGGTGTGCTCGATGCGAGGGAGTACCCGACTCTGCATCGGCTCCCGGGCGTGCCCGCCCCCACCGCGACAGATCGAGCACCATCGCCCGGAGATCAACCCGACTCAGCCAGCCCGACCCCGACCGAAACGCGGAGGCTAGAACGTCCGTGTCACGCAACGACCTGCTCCGGAAGGGTCCTGAGGGTGATCCTGCTCTCCTGTACGAGGGTGGCGACATCGATCGACTGCATCATGTCGTCACCGAGCGGCTCGCGCCACACCGCTTGACGGTGTTGAACGGCAGACGGCCGAACGGCCGCTTCAGCTGCCTGCACGACGGGGAGGTGACGCTCTACGAACTCGAATACGGTACGGACGTCATGGTCTGCCCGGGAGAGCTGGGGGATTTCTACAACGTCCAGCTTCCCATGTCAGGCATGGGCGTCGTCACCGTGGACGGCGTGGTCCTGCCGTCCACTCAGAGTATCGTCGGCCCGGGCAGCCGGGTCTCGATGACGTGGAACGGCGAGGCACAGAATCGCATCCTCATCATTCCGGGGCGGGCCGTCGCACAGGCCTTGGAGGTACGGAGAGCCGATTCCTCCACCGCCGCAGTGCGCTTCAGTCCGGTGCTCGACGAGCAGGATCCGTTGGTCCGCGCGTGGATCGAACTCGTCCGGGGATTCAATGAGTTCGTCGCATCGCCGTTGTGTCGCCGCTCTCCACTGGGAGTGCGGCACTTCGAGAAGCTGCTGATCGACGGTCTGCTGGACGCACAACGCCATTCCCAGAGCGACGCCCTGGCGGACAGCGGCTCGGCCGCCCTGCTGCCCGCCGTACGCCGGGCCAAGGCGTTCTGCGAGGAACACGTGCACGAGCCGGTCTCGGTGGCGGACATCGCCCTCGCCGCGCGAACCAGCCTACGGAGCCTCAGAGAGGGCTTCCGCGTGCACCTGAATACCACGCCCCTGGCGTATCTGCGCCAGCTACGGCTCGACCACGCCCACCGCGACCTCCTCGCCATCGCCGACGGCCGCGCGGAAGGCACGGTGACCGACGTGGCCTGCCGCTGGGGCTTCACCCACCTGGGCCGCTTCAGCGCGGTGTACCGCAAGTCCTTCGGACAGTCGCCGTCCGAGACGCTGCGCCGCAGCTGCTGAGCGAGCGACCGGCCGACCGGGTGGGTACGTGAGTACGCGCTCTCACCGCTCGGCTATCCACAAACGTGACGTCCCGAGCGATCCGAAAGCGGATAGCCGTGTGATCAAGGTTCGGGGAGGCTCGTCCTGAATGCGGTCGGATGCAGTTCACCAGCCGGCTGCGCCAGCGCTCCTGAGTCTGGGCCGAGCGTTCAGAGCATCCCGGAAAGGACATGATTGTTCGAGTTGAGCGTGCCCCAGTCGGCTTTCGGGGGTCCGTCGCAACTGGCGGGAGGTCACCCGGACACCCGCCAACCGGGCTTACATGCCCCAGCCTTGTCGGTGCTGACCGCCGTTCGGACGTTCTGGATCTGTCCGTCGAGCACGCCGAGCGCAAGGGGGTGAAGCACCCTGTCCTCCCTGGCGAATCATCATGAATCTGGAGAGCCTTCTGTGAGTACCCTCCTTCCCACCCGGCGCCGGTTGTCGCTGGCCCTTGCCCTGGCGGCCGCACTGACGGGCGCCTGCGCCTACACCGCCGCGGGCGCGTCCGCTACGACGGCACCGGCCCCGATACCCCTCACCTCCCCGGCCTGCCCGGCCGACATGCAGCAGGGTGAGACCGACGGCTGCGTCACCCAGCTCCAGCTGGAGCTCAACCTGACCGGCGCCCAGCTCACCGTGGACGGGCAGTTCGGATCGGCCACCGACACGGCCGTGCGCACCTTCCAGACCTCGCACTCCCTGACGGCCGACGGCATCGTGGGCCCGGCCACCAAGTCGGCGCTCGACGCGGCGGCCGGCTCCGCGTCCGGCACCGTGGACCTGCGCACCCAGTGCGGCGACCTGCAGACCGGCGCCAGCGGCGCGTGCGTCAGCACCCTGCAGACGATGCTGAACACCTTCCACGCGGGCCGCCTGACCGTGGATGGGCAGTTCGGCCCGGCCACCGACACGGCCGTGCGCGACTTCCAGGCCGCCCACGCCCTGACCATCGACGGCATCGCCGGCACGGCCGTCAAGAACGCCCTCTACACCGCCACCCCCACCCCGCTACCCAGCGGCGCCGTCGACCCCGCCAAGGTCCTGAACGCCGCGAAGTCCTACCTCGGCGTCCCCTACGTGTGGGGCGGTGGCCACTCCCTGCTCGGCGAAGGCCCCGGCCCGTCCCTGGGCACCTGCGACCTATACTCCGGGCCCCAGCCCTGCAAGGCCAACACCACCACAGGCCTGGACTGTTCCGGCCTGGTGCGCGCGGCCTTCTGGTTCGGCGCCGGCATCGACCTCGCCCATGGGGGCGGCACCACCGAGCAGACCCAGGACAGCCACCTCACCCCGATCACCGAGTCCCAGCGCCGCCCCGGCGACGTCGAGTACTTCGGCACCGACGCCCACAACACCGTGCACGTCGTCC
>NZ_JBHVVI010000251.1:0-4294 GCF_042883685.1 Kitasatospora sp. NPDC058190 | reverse complement strand
GCCGGCGAGGATCGCGGCGGAGGTGCGCATGCGCAGCTTGAGAGTGGGCATAGAGACCTGGACCTCAATCGGGTTGGGCCGAGTCGCTCCCCGTTGTGGACCGTGGCCGGACAGGGGCCGAACGGTCGCGGGGGGCGGCTTGGCGATGAGCCGTTCACCGGAGGGACAGGTGCCGGTGTGGCTTGATGCAGCAATTGTTGCCAGGTGGGATCGGTTTTCGACAAGACCCCCTTGTGACGATCGGCTGTCGTGGACGACGGGTTCGCCGGGGTCGCTCGCGGGACGCGCGGCGTGGTCGACCACCGGGCTGAGCTGGGCAGATGCGGTCGCGAAAGGCCGCGGGTGGTGTCGGTGGCGGCTACGATCGCCGGTCGTAGAGCGTTTCGGGTGTGAGCGGGCTCACGGTTTATGTCAGTGTTTGCCCGATTTGTCTGTCACTGGCCGAGTCGCCGCCCGTGCTCTGAGTACAGGTGATCTTCCCGGGCCGAGGCCCACGTCACGCCCCCTTGCGTGCGCTGCTGCCCCGAGCGGCGTTCCTCGGCTTCCGCAGCGGCGACGATCTGGCGGCCACCTACGCGTCCCTCGACGTGTTCGTGCACACCGGCCCCTTCGAGACGTTCTGCCAGGCGGTGCAGGAGGCGTTGGCCTCGGGTGTCCCGGTGGTCGCGCCGGATGCCGGAGGGCCGCGGGACCTGGTGACACCGGGGCGGACCGGGTACCTGTACCCGGTGGACTCGGTCGACGGGCTGCGCGCGGCCGTTCTGGCGCTCGCGGACGACGATCGCCGCCGCCGATTCGGTGCCGCCGCCCGACGCTCGGTGCTCCACCGGACCTGGCCCGTGCTCTGCGATGAGCTGTTGGCGCACTATGCCGCGGTGCTCCGGCACGAGGCCGTCATGGTGCCCGGGCCGCGCGTCGGCACGCGAACGTGAGGGCGGCGCACGGGACCGGCTGCTCGACCTCCCACTCGGACCGGAATGGGCTTTCCGAGCCAGTGGTTGTAGGTCGGTGACGGTGATTCCAACCGGCTTCCGAGGAGTTCTCATGGCTCCGTCGCTGAATGGTTCGACCGCCCTGGTCACCGGTGCGACCAGTGGCATCGGCCGAGCGGTCGCGCGGGTTCTGGCCGAGCGGGGCGCGCACGTGGTCGTCTCCGGCCGTGATGCCGCCCGTGGAGAGCAGGCCGTGCGGGAGATCCGCGCGGCCGGCGGGAAGGCCGACTTCGTTCAGGCCGACCTGGGCAGTGCGGACGCCGCGCGCCGACTGGCCCGCGAGGCGCGGCGGCTGACCGGCGGCATCGACATCCTGGTCAACAACGCGGGCATCTACCCGTTCGCCGGTACCACCGACACCACCGAGGAGGTCTTCGACCAGGTCTTCGACGTGAACGTCAAGGCGCCCTTCTTCCTGGCCGCCGAGCTGGTCCCCGCCATGGTCGACAAGGGCGGCGGCGCGATCGTCAACGTGAGCTCCGTTGCGGCCGACAAAGCCATCGTCGGGGCCACCGCCTACGGGTCGAGCAAGTCCGCCATCAACCAGCTCACCCGGATCTGGGCGGCCGAGTACGGCCCGGCCGGCGTACGGGTCAACGCCGTCCTCCCGGGCGTGACCGAGACCGAAGGCGTGCAGGCCGCGCTCAGCGATGAGAACCGCGGCGCGATCCTCGCCATGACCCCCGCCGGCCGGGCCGGACTGCCCGACGAGGTCGCCGAGGCCGTGGCCTTCCTCGTGTCCGACGCCGCCTCCTACGTCAACGGCGCCCTGCTCACCGTGGACGGCGGAACGTCCGTCCGCTGACCCCGTCCGCTGCTCCCCGCGCGCCCACGGCCGGCGGGTGCTCAGGCCGGCCCGGCGGTCAGCCCGGCCCTCCGGCGGCTTCGGGTGTGCGCATCTCCGGGCCGGGTGGCAGCGTGGAGGAGGTGGGGGGCCGGAAGCGCGGGGACGGCCTGCATGCACACAGTGGACAGCCACGTCGCCGGGGGCACGGGACCCGGCGGACCGGGGGAGCACCGGTCCGCCAGGGATCGGCTGCGCTCGCGGCTGCGGGTGCGCAGTGTCGCCGGGCAGGTGTTCCTGTGGCTGCTCGTCGTGGTGGTGCTGCTGGTCGGCGCGGCCCTGACGACGCTCGTCCTGCAGGCCCGCAACTACGCCACGAGTGATGCCGTGCACCGCACGCGCGCCGCGGCCGTCACCTTGGCGCAGGGCCCCACGGTGGTGGACGCTCTGGGCAGCGCCGACCCGACCGCGGTGCTGCAGCCGTTGGCCCTGGACATCACGAAGAAGGGCGGCTTCGACTACGTCGTGATCGCCAGCCCCGAGGGGATCCGCTACGCCCAGACCGCCCAGCCCGAGCTGATCGGGCAGCGCCTCATCGGCCCGTACCAGCCGGCCCTCAAGGGGCCGATCACCATCAGCTTCACCGCGCCCATCGGACGGGTCGTGGAGAGCAGCGCGCCGGTCACCAGGCCGGACGGTTCGGTCGCCGGCCTGGTCCAGGTCGGCTACACCGTCGCGCACGTGGGCAGTGCGGTGAGCGGGCAGTTGCCGGTCCTGTTCGGCGGCGCGGTGGCCGCGTTCGCCGTGGGGGCGGGCGGGGCGGTGCTGGTGCGGCGGCGGTTGCGCCGCCAGACGCACGGCCTGGGCCCGGCCGAGATGACCCGGATGTACGACCACCACGACGCGGTGCTGCACGCGGTGCGCGAGGGCGTGCTGATCGTCGGCGGGGACGGGCGGGCGGTGCTGGCGAACGACGAGGCCCGGCGGCTGCTGGAACTGGCTCCGGAGGTGGAGGGGCGGCCGGTCACCGAGCTGGGGCTCGATCCCGGGCTGGCCGAGCTGCTGGCGTCGGGGCGGGCCGCCACCGACGAGGTGCACCTGGCCGAGGACCGGCTGCTCGCTGTCAGCAGCCGCCCCACGGCGCCGTTCGGCGGCGGGCCCGGCAGCGTCGCGACGATCCGGGACACCACCGAGCTGCGGGCGCTGGCCGGGCAGGCCGAGGCGGCGCGCGCCCGCCTGAAGCTGCTCTACGACGCCGGGCTGCGGGTCGGCACCACCCTGGACGTGGAGCGGACCGCCCAAGAGCTGGCGGATGTGGCGGTTCCCCGCTTCGCGGACTTCGTCACGGTCGAGCTGGCCGAGGCGGTGCTGCGCGGAGACGAGCCGCTCCCGGGCACGGGTGTCGCGGTGGGCCCGCGGATCCGCCGGGTGGCCGCCGGCGGCATCCGGGACGACTGGCCGTTCTACCCGGTGGGCTCGCAGATCAGCCCGCTGTCCGGCACGCCGGAGGCCATCGCCCTGGGGAGCGGGCGTGCCTCGCTGGTGGCCGACCTGCGTCAGGCGCAGGCCTGGTGGGCACGCGACCCGCGGACCGCCGACCGGATCCTCGCGTACGGGGTCCACTCGCTGGTCTCCACGCCGCTCAAGGCACGCGGCCTGACCCTGGGCACGGTCACCTTCTGGCGCGCGGGGCAGTCCGCACCGTTCGGGGAGGAGGACCTCTCCTTCGCCGAGGAACTGGTCGCCCGCGCGGCGATGTGCCTCGACAACGCCCGCCGCTACACCCGCGAACACCGGATGGCCGAGGCACTGCAGCGCAGCCTGCTGCCCCGGGGACTGCCCGAGCAGAACGCGATGGAGGTGGCCTACCGCTACCTGCCCGCGCAACGGGGCGTCGGCGGGGACTGGTTCGACGTCGTCCCGCTGCCCGGCTTCCGCGTGGCACTGGTCGTCGGCGACGTCGTCGGCCACGGCCTGCACGCCGCCGCCACCATGGGCCGACTGCGCACCGCCGTCCTCAACTTCGCCGCCCTCGACCTGCCCCCGGACGAACTGCTCGCCCGCCTCGACGAACTGATCGCCCGACTCGACCAGGGCGAGGCGGGGGCGGGAGAGGGTGACATCGAGGGTGGGGGCGAGCTGGCGGTCGCGGGCGCCACCTGTCTGTACGTGATCTACGATCCGGTCTCCGGACACTGCGCCATGGCGCGGGCGGGCCACCCGCCGCCCGCCCTGGTCCGTACCGACGGCAGCGTGGAGTACGTCGACCTGCCCGCCGGGCCACCGCTCGGCGTGGGCGGCCTGCCCTTCGAGAGCACCGAACTCCGGCTGGCACCCGGTACCGCACTGGTCCTCTACACCGACGGACTCGTCACCGGCCGCGAGCGCGACCTGGAGAACGGACTCGCCGCGCTGCACCGTTCCCTGGCCGACGCCCACGCGGACAGGTCCCCGGAGGAGTTCTGCCGGGCCGTGTTCGACGCGCTGGTCCCGTCGCGTCCGAGCGACGACATCGCCC
>NZ_JBHVVI010000250.1:969-4322 GCF_042883685.1 Kitasatospora sp. NPDC058190 | reverse complement strand
CCTTCGTCGTCGCCCTCAACGGCTTCGACGGGCACCAGCCGCACACCGCGGAAGAGGTCCGCGAGGCGCTCCAGCTCGGCGAGAACACCCCCGTCGTCGCGCTCGACGCCCGGCGCCGCGACAGCGCCAAGAGCGCCCTCATCACCCTCGTCGAACACGCCCTGCTCGCCCGACTCCGCTGAGGCGGGACCGGTCCGAGAGGGAACCAACCGGCCCCGGCGACCCGTCACACTGACGGGCCGCCGGGGCGGTGACGCTTACCGGCCGGTGTCCTCCGAGGGCCCCGCGCAAGACCCGTGTATAAGCAGCGGATAACAGTTCGGTAGGCATTTTGTGATCAACAATGACGCAGCGTGGCGAAACAGCGTCACTCAGCGCCAGATGACCACGGTTTTGCTCCGTCATGTCGCTGATTGTCCGGATTGTGCCGACGCGGGTGCCGTATCGGGGCTGTTTGTTCCCCATCCCTGCACGTGCTGAAATTCCAGCTGCCCCTGAACATCCCGCGCCGGCCCCGTCCGGTGACAGGCCAGGGCCCCGGGGGTAGCGCTGGATTGATCCATGGCCGGCAAGTCGGCCGAGAGGTAGTTGTCGAGTGAGGCGTAAGCAGCAACCCGCCCCGCAGCGGCGCTCCGAGCCCCGCCAGAGCGAGCCGAACGGTACCGCCGCGGACCAGGCCGGATTCTCCGCGTTCACTCCCACCGAGGAGCGCGCCCCGGCCACTCCGGCCCCCAAGCCCCCGACATCGGCCAACGAGCCGCGCGGCAGCGCCGGTGCGCCCGCCGACGGCGGCTCCAGCCGGTACGACTTCCTCCGCCCGCGCAACTGGCGCGTGCCGACCCGCCTGATCGCGATTCTGCTGATCCCCGTGATCATCAGTCTCGTCTTCGGCGGTCTGCGCGTTAACACCTCGGTCGACGGCTACATCAAGGCGTCCCGCGCCGAGAAGACGGCCGAGCTGGCCAAGGCGGCGACCGAACTCGCCGAGGCGCTGGAGAACGAGCGCGACAAGACCCTGATACCCCTGATCACGGGGCAGGACCCGAACAACGAGGTCACCAAGCGCCGCGCCGACACCGACGCCGCGCTGAAGGCCTACAACGCCGCGTACGACGCCTCCGACAAGTCCGGCGAGCTTCCGCGCCGCCACGAGGCCTTCCAGACCCTGGTGGTCGACCTGCCGCACCTGCGGCAGGTCGCGTACAGCAAGGAGCTGTTCGCCAGCGCCACCGCCAACGCCTACTCGGCGATGTTCGCGCCGCTGCTGGCCTACGACAACTCGGTCGGCAACGGCTCCGCCAACGCCACCAGCAAGGGCCGCGCGATCTACGCGATGTCGCTGGCCAAGGCCTCCGCCTCGACCCAGCGCTCGCTGATGCTGAGCCTGCTGGCCGGAATCTCGCAGGGCGTGACGACGCGCTACGAGAACCAGGACATGACCCAGCAGATCCTGGTGTCCGAGAAGCTGGAGCAGGTCTCGCTCAGCGAGTTCACCACCGGTGGTGACCCCAACGACGTCAAGAAGTACGGGGACGCGCAGGTCGCCCTGGCCACCTCCCAGGACCACTCGGCGCTCAAGATGCCCAACGGCACCGCGCCCACCATGCAGGGCCTGCTGGCGCTCGCCGGCAACTACGCCGAGGCCGCCGCCCTGGGCCAGCAGAGGGGCAAGGCCGCCGCCGACGCGGCGTTCGCCGAGGCCAAGGCCGCCGGTCTGACCCCGGAGAACTGGAACCAGGCCGCCGGCAACCACATCCAGGCCCTGCGGAACACCGAAGTCGCGCTGCTGGACGACGTCCTCACCGACTCCCGCAACCTCAAGGACAACGCGCTCTACGACGCCATCCTCAACACGGTCATCGTCGTCGCCGCACTGATCCTGGCCGGCCTGCTCACCGGCTACGTCGCCCGCTCGATGATCCTCGGCATGCGCACCCTGCGCAGCGCCGCCCTGGAGATCGCCGACCACCGTCTGCCGGACCTGGTCGAGAAGCTCTCCAAGACCGACCCCGACCGGGTCGACACCTCGGTGGCCCCGATCCCGCTGCACGGCAAGGACGAGATCGGCGAAGTCGCCCGGGCCTTCGACCAGGTCCACGAGCAGGCCGTGGCGCTCGCCGCCGAGCAGGCCCTGCTCCGAGGGAACGTCAACGCGATCTTCACCAACCTGTCGCGTCGCAGCCAGGGCCTGATCCAGCGCCAGCTGGCGCTGATCACCGACCTGGAGAACAACGAGGCCGACCCGGACCAGCTGGAGAACCTCTTCAAGCTGGACCACCTGGCCACCCGTATGCGCCGCAACGGTGAGAACCTGCTCGTCCTCGCGGGCGAGGAGGCCGGCCGCCGCTGGAACACCCCGGTCCCGCTGGTCGACGTGCTCCGCGCCGCCGCGTCCGAGGTGGAGCAGTACGAGCGCGTCGAGCTGTCCGGCATCCCGGAGGTCGAGGTCGTCGGCGCCGCCGTGACCGACCTCGTCCACCTGCTCGCCGAGCTGCTGGAGAACGCCACCTCGTTCTCCAGCCCGCAGACCCGGGTGCTGGTCAACGCGACCCGTCTGCCGGACGGCCGCGTCCTGGTCGAGATCCACGACAAGGGCATCGGCCTCACCGCGGACGACTTCGCCGAGATCAACGAGAAGCTGGCCGAGCCGCCCACGGTCGACGCCACCATCTCCCGCCGCATGGGCCTCTTCGTGGTCGGCCGGCTCTCCCAGCGGCACGACATCCGCGTCCAGCTCCGCCCGTCGGGCGAGTCGGCCGGCACCACCTCGCTGGTCATGCTCCCGCCGTTCGTCACCAAGGCCGGCCCCGCGCCGGAGCCGGAGGAGCAGTTCACCGTCTCCCGGATCTTCGCCGACCAGGAGCCGACCGCCGAGTGGGCCCCCGAGAGCCGCTCCCGCAGCGCCGCCGAACTGGGCTTCGACGACCACCTCACCGGCCTCGGCCACGCCGGCTCCTCCGGCTTCAGCCCGGCCCTGGAGTCCGTCCAGCGCTCCCAGCGCCTCGACCAGGTCCGCCGCGCGGCCCTGGAGGGCTCCCCGCAGCCGCCGGTGGTGGACGCCGAGGTCGAGGAGGACTACGACCAGGGCTACGACCAGTACGCCCCGCAGGGCTACGACCAGGGTGCCTACGCGGACGACCGGTACAGCGCCGACGACCAGTACGGCCAGTACGGCAACGACCAGGGCGGCTACCAGCAGGACGGGTACGCCCAGGACGGCTACGGCCAGTACGCCCCGCAGGGCTACGACCAGGGCGGCTACGCGGACGACCGGTACAGCGCCGACGACCAGTACGGCCAGTACGGCAACGACCAGGGCGGCTACCAGCAGGACGGGTACGCCCAGGACGGCT
>NZ_JBHVVI010000250.1:0-871 GCF_042883685.1 Kitasatospora sp. NPDC058190 | reverse complement strand
CTACGGCCGCCGGGCCGACGAGGCCCCGACCGGCCACCCGTACACCCCGGAGCCGCCCGCCCTGCCCGCCGCCGGCCCCGCCACCACCCTGCCGTCCGGGCTGCCCCAGCGCCGCCCCGGCCAGCAGCTGGCGGGCGGCAGCCTGGGCAGCGCCCCTGCCGGCGGCAGCCCGTCCGGCGAGAGCCCCAACTGGTTCGCCGGCGCCAAGGACACCTCGTCGTCCGACGGGTCGCGCGGCCACGACGTGTCCTCGCTCGGCGGTTACGGCCCGACCGGCCCGACCGCCAGCTCCGCCTGGCAGTCGCCGAACGACGGCAACTGGCAGCGCGCCGAGCAGCTGCGCGAGCCCTCGTCCTCCGGCACCACCGGGGCCGGCCTGCCCCGGCGCGTGCCGAAGCAGAACCTGGTGCCCGGCAACGCCAAGCCCACCCCGCAGGAAGGGCCGCAGGTCTCCCGCAGCCCCGAGGAGGTCCGTGGCCGCCTCACCAACCTGCGCCGCGGTGTGGAGCAGGGCCGCAGCGCCGGCAACACCGGAAGCTTCCGGATCGACCCCGATCAGGTAGACCAGTCCGGCAACGGACAGAACCGGAGCACCGATCTCTTCGGCGGCTCGAACCACCAGGAGCGTTGAGTTGACTCAGATGAGCCAGGCCGCACAGAACCTGAACTGGCTGATCACCAATTTCGTGGACAACACCCCCGGGGTGTCCCACACCGTGGTGGTCTCCGCGGACGGCCTCCTGCTGTGCATGTCCGAGGGCTTCCCGCGCGACCGTGCCGACCAGCTCGCCGCCGTCGCCTCCGGCCTCACCTCCCTCACCTCCGGCGCCAGCCGGATCTTCGAAGGCGGCGAGGTCAACCAGACCGTCGT
>NZ_JBHVVI010000249.1:0-4436 GCF_042883685.1 Kitasatospora sp. NPDC058190 | reverse complement strand
GCCCTGACCGACCCGCCACGACCGGACGGGCGGTCCGCTCCGGAGGGCCCGTCTGGTCGTGACCGGGCCCCCTGCCCGATCGTTCGGTCACGAGGGTGGGCCCGGGCCACCAACCTGCGCACGGACGCCTACGGCGGGTCGATCGAGAACCGCGCCCGCCTGACGCTGGAGATCGTCGACGCGGTCGCCGGTGCGGTGAGCCCGGAGCGCACCGGGATCAAACTGAGCCCGATGTACGAATCCGGTCCGTTCCAGGCCAACGACGAGACCCTGCCCGCCGCCGAGTACGTCGTCTCCCGCCTGACGGGCCTGTCGCACCTGCTGCTGATGGGCGCCCAGACCGACTTCACCGGAACTCCGCTCCAGCACCTGTCCGGTGACGGCATGTTCGCCCACTTCCGCCCGCTGTTCGGCGGGACGCTAATCGCCAACACCGCCATGACCGGTGAACGCGGCGCACACCTCGTCGAGACCGGTCTGGCCGATGTCATCGCATTCGGCCGCCCGTTCATCGCCAACCCCGACCTGCCGGCCCGCCTGGCCGCCGGCGCCCCGCTCGCGGACATCGACTGGCGCACCGTCTACGCCGCCGGCCCCGCGGGATACACCGACTACCCGGTCCTTCCCGCACACGACCGGTCCCCGAGGACCGCTGACCGCTCGCGCCCCCACGTGGCACGCGCGCGCCCGCGTCGGCCGAAGCCGCTGATCGGGCTGCCGCCGCCCGCCGGTCCAGGCCCCGTCGGCCGCCGACGGGGCGGTCCCGGCGAGCCGATCGCCCGCCGAGGCCCCACCATGGGTCGGGTAGGAGCGCGCGGCCACTGCACCCCGGCGGGCGGAGCCGTCGCAACACGGCGACAAGACGAGGTCCTCCATGCCCGTGCACCGCGTCGGACTGGTCGTCCACCAGGGCCGCGGCGCTGCCCGCGACGCCGCCCGCGCCGTGCACGCCTGGTGTGCGGCGCACGACGTCCCCTGCACCGAGATCGACGTCTGGTCGCAGGACCGACGGCGCGGCTCCGGCCGCGACGAGGCCCACGCCGCCGGGGACCCGGACCTGGTCGTCACCCTCGGCGGGGACGGGACCTTCCTGCGCGGCGCCCGGATCGCCGTGAAGACCGGCGCCAGCGTGCTCGGGGTCGACCTGGGAAAGGTCGGTTTCCTCACCGAGGTGCCGGCCTGCGACATCACCGCCGCCCTCGACGCCGTCCACGCCGACCACGCCCCGGTCGAGGAGCGGATGACGCTGACCATGCGCGCCTCCAGGCCGCCGGAGGTGCCCGCGGAGATGGAGGCCTTCCTCTGCTACGGACGCGGCCCCGCCCTGCCGTCGCCGCAGGTGCGGCCGGAGCACACCGCGGGCAACGGCTGGGGTCTGCCCCTGGACGTCAACGCCCTCAACGACGTGGTGGTGGAGAAGCTCGCCCGGGACCGTCAGGTCAGCGCGGGCGTCTACATCTCCGGCAGGCTGCTGGCCGCCTACTCGGCCGACGCCCTCGTGGTCGCAACACCCACCGGCTCGACCGCGTACAGCTTCTCCGCCGGTGGCCCCGTGCTCTCCCCGCACATGGACGCGGTGGTGTTCACCCCGATCGCCGCCCACATGACCTTCAACCGCACCGTCGTCGCCGCTCCCGACGAACCGATCGCGCTGCGCATCCTGCCGCACTCCGGCCGTGCCGCGGTCAGCATCGACGGCCAGCTGCGGGGAATCATCGACCCGGGCGACTGGATCGGCGTCTACCGCGCCCCGCAACGCGTGCGGCTCATCCGCCTCCATCCCACCGACTTCTACGGTCGGCTGCGGGACCGCTTCCGACTCACCGATGCCCCCGCCACCGCGACCGACCCGGAGTCCGCCCCGTTCTTCCGCCCCGACTCCGCGGTACCTCCGGACCTCGCGGGCCTGCGGCTGCCGCCGCCCACCGCGGCCCGCTGAACGCCTGCCGGCCGCGCGGGCCGAACTCCCGACCGCCGCCGCCGAAGCCCCACGGGCAGGTGCGCGGCTTCCAGACGTCCGTGGCCCGAGGCGCGTCCGTCCGGGTGATGTTCCCGTCGGTCGGGTTCGGCTTCACCGGGACGGGTGCGCCGCTGGTGGTTGGCTGTCCGGCGGGCGCTGATCGACCGGTTCCGACCGTGGCTGTGCGGAGAGCCGGCGATCGCCGGCTCTTCCGTGCGGCGGTGAACCGGTGAGCCGCGCTTCCACGGTGGGTCTGGGTCGGAGGTGGCGGGTGGTCGGGGCTCGGCGTGGTGGTGGATCGGGTGGGCGAAGCCGGTGGCGGCGAGCCGCCGATCCGCTGCGGCGCCTCACCCGGGCCGGTGGCAGCACCTGGCGCGGCGCGGTCCGGGCCGTCGAACGATCCCGTACCGCGGTGGGTGTCCGACTGTCGGCGTTCGCCCGCGGGCTCGGGCAGGCGCCCGCGCCGCCCGGACCGTTCCGCCCGGGGTTCTGGCGCAGTCCGATCCGGGGGCCCTGGCTGACGTCGGTGTTCGGGCTGGTGCTGCTCGTCGGGCTCCCGGTCCTCTTCGTGACCGGGGCCCTGTCGTACGCCGCGTACAACCCGGACCTCGGTGTGCTCAACGACCAGACCCCGGACAAGGGCGTGCTGGGCTTCTACCTCTTCGACTGGCCCACTCGCCCGTCCTGGTTGTACCGGCTCACCCAGGGCGTGCACGTGACGCTCGGCGTGACCCTGGTGCCGGTGGTGCTGGCCAAGCTGTGGTCGGTGATCCCGAAGCTCTTCGAGTGGCCGCCCGTGCGCAGCGCCGCCCACGCGCTGGAGCGGCTGTCGCTGCTGATGCTGGTCGGCGGGGTCGTCTTCGAATTCGTGACCGGGATCCTCAACATCCAGCTCCACTACGTCTTCCCGGGGTCCTTCTACACCCTCCACTTCTACGGCGCGTGGGTGTTCATCGCGGCGTTCGCCGTCCACGTGGCCCTCAAGCTGGCAACGATGGTCCGCGCCCTGAAGTCGCGTTCGCTGCTGGGGGAGTTGCGGACCGGCCTCGCCGACACCAGGCCCGAGCCGCCCGACGCCGACGGCCTGGTGACGGTCGCCCCCGCCGCCCCGACGATCGCCCGGCGCGGCGCACTCGCGCTGGTGGGCGCAGGGTCCCTGGTGCTGTTCGCGGTCACCGCGGGGCAGAGCATCGGCGGCCGGCTCCGGGCCACCGCACTGCTGGCACCCCACAACCGCGAACCGGGGGACGGTCCGAACGGCTTCCAGATCAACAAGACGGCCGCCGCCGTCGGCGTCTCGTCGGCGATGGTCGGTCCGCACTGGCGGCTGGAGCTGTACGGCGCCGGGGCGGCGCAGTCGCTCTCCCGTGAGCAACTGCTCGCGATGTCGCAGCAGTCGGCCTGGTTGCCGATCGCCTGCGTGGAGGGCTGGTCCACCGCGGACCAGCACTGGAGCGGGCTCCGGCTCGCCGACCTCGCCGCCATGGCCGGTCTGCCCGAGGCGTCGAGCGTGCTGGTGGAGTCGGTCCAACCGCCCGGTCCCTACAGCTCCGTGGTGCTGCGCGGCAACCAGATCCGCGACCTCCGCTCCCTCCTCGCCCTCAGGGTCAACGGAGCCGACCTCTCCCTCGACCACGGCTATCCCGCCCGGATCATCGTCCCCGCCAACCCCGGTGTGAACAACACAAAATGGGTCCGCCGACTCACCTTCAGGACGTGACCATGGCCCGACTCGCCCGCCTCACCCGCTGGTACGGCGCCGGCCCGATGCACCTGCTCGTCCTCCTCGCGTCCCTCGCGCTCACGGGCTACGCCGTCGAGCGACTCGTGGCCGACCGGCCTCTCGGGGTGGCGATCTGGTTCGTCGGCGCGGCCGTCGCCCACGACCTGATCCTGCTGCCGCTGTACTCACTCGCCGACCTCTCGGCCCGGGCCGTGCTGCGCCACCGCCGGGAACGGACCGCCGCAGTGGAGTGGATCAACTACCTCCGCGTACCGGCTCTCCTCTCCGGTCTCCTGCTGCTCGTCTGGTTCCCGCTCGTCCTCGACCTGTCCGAGCCCTACCCGGGAGCCACCGGACTGTCGGCGGACGTCTACCTCGGCCGATGGCTCGCGATCACCGGGAGCCTGTTCGGCGCGGCAGCCGTCGGCCTCGCGCTCAGGCTGCGCGCCGCCCGTCGAACCGGGCGACGCGAGCCGCGATGAGCTGAGCGGCGACCGCCGTGTCACCCCGCTGAAGGAACGGGGGCAATCCGGCGTCCGCGAATCGTAAGGCTCTGGTTCGCGGAGTCCGCCGTGGCCGGCTCCTACAGTGGCCCGGACGTTCTTCCTCTGAGAGGTGGTAGGGATGACGGTGCATCAGGGAGAGCCGTGGGCCGAGGTGGGTGTGATCGGCGGTTCGGGGCTGTACGCGCTGCTGGACGACGTGGCGGAGGTGCGGGTCGACACGCCGTACGGTCCGCCCAGTGACGCGCTG
>NZ_JBHVVI010000248.1:0-4462 GCF_042883685.1 Kitasatospora sp. NPDC058190 | reverse complement strand
GCGGGTACTTCATCTGAGCAGCCATCACAAAGGCTCCCTTCTCATGACCCATCAGGCCATCTCGGGCAACCTTCCGCACCTCGGGGGAACCTCAATGGCACCAGTTCCAGCATCGATGCCGGTGGCAGTGACGGGTTGGCGGCGGCTGCTTCCACCGTCTGCCAGTTGTCGTCGGTGAGGAGTTCGACGATGACCGCAGGCGGTAGGGCCGGATGACCGGCGGCGATGGGCCTGGCCTGCCGGTCGGTCAGGCACACGAGCAGGGCCGGGGCCGTTGCGTGGCGGTGGCGGGCGATTTCGCGGAACGCTTTGTGCACCGGCGGCCGGTGTCGGGCCAGGTGTTCCAGCAGGGCAGGTGTCGCGTCGGGATTGGCTGCCACCTTCGCGGCGACTCGCGCTCCGTGCCGTTCGACCATCGCCCGCAGCCGGGTTTCGGAGAGCCCTGGGTGCGGCGCGACGGACTTGACCACTTTGGCGTCGGGGTCGCGGGCCAGCGTGTCGCGGGTTTCGGCCGGCAGGTCGCGGCGCTGGGCCAGGAGTATCCGCACGGTCGCTTCGGGTGAGGCGGCCAGCTCTTCGACCTCGGCCGGACAGGCCGCGGCGATGCGCGGCAGCAGGGGCGAGCCGAGCCGGGTGGCACCGGTGAGGTGGGCGAGGACGTCGAGTGGCAGGCGCGGGTGGTGCGCGAGCCGGCGCTGGACGTCGTGGCCGATGTCGGTGGCCAGGGTGCGGATCAGGGCCTCGTCGATCGCGGGATTGTCCGCGAGCCGGGCACGGACCCAGGGGACGGGATCCTCGGCGAGTCGCGCGTGCACCTGGGGCGGCAGGTCGGGGCGGGCGGCCAGTTCCTGGCGCAGCAGCACCGAGGGGTGGTCGGCGAAGAGCGCGGCGACGGCTGCGGGGGTGGCCGGGTTACGCAGGGCCGCCTGCTGGATGTCGTGTACGGCAGACTCGTGGGAGCCGTCGCAGGCGGCTCCCGGCGGCAGCTCGCAGTCGGGCTCCGGACAGAGCGGGTCGTGGACGAAAGGGGTCGTCTTACGGTCGCAAACCAGGCAGGACCGAGCCGCGGGCAGCCCTTCGCCGGTCAGCAGCGCCGCCAGTAGGGCCGGTGGCGTCGCCTCGTTGGCCGCTGCCGCGCGGCGGACCTCGGTGTGCGGGTGCTGCGCGAGCCGGGCGGCGAGGTCCGACGTCGTCCACAGCGCGAGTTCCGCGACGACCCGCACCTGCGGGTCCGCGGCGAGCGTCAGCGCCACGTCCGGCGGCAGATCGGGGCAGGCGGTCAGCTTCTCCCGGTGTTCCACGAGGGGACCGGTGGCGAGCAGGCGCCCCCACTGAGGCCTGCCAGCGCCTTCTTCGAGCAGGGCGAGCGCCGCGCGCGGCTGTACGGCGGGGTCGACGTCGTCGGCGGTGAGCCGGCCCTCGTACGCGAGCCGTACTGCGGCCTCCTCGAAGCGGGAGGCCAGTGCCTTCACCTGTGCATGGCTGAGGTCCGGGCGGCAGACCAAGGCCTCGGCGAGGTCGGCGTCCGCCACCGCGATCAGCCGGTCGACCAGTTCGCAGGGCAGGGAAGGGTTGGCGGCCAGCCCGTACAGAACGTGATTCACAGGTGAGGATCCTGCCCGACGCGTGATCGAACGGCTCGTGGATTTCGGCGTTGCCGCCTGCCGTACCAGTATCCGGCAGTGGTCCGAGCACGGTACCCGGCGGACCGGGGCCTGCGCCGATTGAAGGTGGTCAGCCTTCCGTCCCGAAGCGCGTCGGCCACGCGTACCGCCGAACCGCTCCACCTCTCAGCCGCCGCCCGCCCGCACGTGTACCGCACACCCCGCCCTGGTGTCAGCGGAATGCCGATTGCGCTGTCACCGACGCGCAGAGTCCGACTTCCTGGATCCAGGACACCCGTGCGCAGGGACACGGGTTCCCGCGGTGTGGGGCAGTGGAGGTGGTGCTCGTGCCGGAGGAGGACGGGCCGGCCGGCGTGGGGCCGGTGGTTCCGGTTGCGTTGGCGCGGCAGCAGGCGGTGGGCCGGCTGCTGGCCCTGGATGCGCGGGGTGAGTTGACGACCGGCCATGTGCGGCTGGTTGCGGACGCGGTGGGGGTGTCGCTGCGCACGGTGTGGCGCTGGCTGGCCGCGGCTCGTGCCGAGGGGCGGACCGGCGCGAAGGGGCGGGAGCGCTTCACGGTTACCCCGCAGGTGCATGCCCGGCTCGTTCTGTGGTGCGGGAACGCGGCCGCGGTGCACCGTGAACTGCTCGCCGAGGCCCGCGCCGCCGCCGATGACGACGATGTGGGGGAGCAAAGCGACGCAGGCGAGGCCGTGTCGGTGGCGGTGCCGTCGCTGGCGACGCTGCACCGGGCGATCCGCCGGGACCTCAACCCCGGCCAGCGCGCGGCCCTGGCCGGTGGGGAGCAGGCCCGGCGCGGTCACGATGTGCACCTGCGCCGGCCCCGGCAGTGGCGCAACGCCTGTTGGGAGGGCGACCACAAACACGTCCCGGTCGAGGTTAACCTGCATGGCGAGCTGGTGTGCCCGTGGGTGACCTGGTTCATCGACTGCGCCACGAACGCCGTCACCGGCGCCGCCATCACCCCGCACGCCCCATCCCGGGACGCGATCCTGGCGGCGCTGCGCACCGCGATCTCCCGTGATGACGAGGCAGGCCTCTACGGGCCGGTCGGCGGCCTGCCCGCCCTGGTGCGCATCGACCGTGGCAAGGACTTCCTCTCCCGCACCGTCACCTCCGCGCTCGGCGCCCTCGCCATCCCCGTCCACGACCTGCCCGCCTACAGCCCCCACCTGAAAGGCACGGTCGAGAACCTCAACCGGTGCGCGGAACGGATGCTCTTCGCCTCTCTGCCCCGCTACACCCACGCCCCCACACCCTCCGTCCGCCGCCGCGACCGGACCAAGGACGAGACAGCGCCGCTGACGTTCACCGCGTTCGTGGAACTGCTGCTCGAGTGGGTCAACTGGTGGAACACCGAGCACACCTCGCCAGCCCTGGCCAGCCGTACCCCGCTGCAGGCATGGCTGGAGGACCCCACACCACTCGAGGACCCGAAGCAGGGGCAGCTGTGGGCGTTCACGCTGGAGGACGACGGCCGTGCCCGCACGCTCACCACCAGCGGCGTGTACTGGCGGGGCCGTTACTACGTCGGCGACTGGATGCAGGGCCTGGCCGGGGACGGGATCAAGGTCCGCATCCGGTTCCTGCCCCACCATGCCCACGAGATCGAGGTCATCGATGCGGTCACCGGCGCCCGCCTGGGCACCGCTCATCTGGCCGACGCGGCCACCGACGAGCAACGGGCCGCCGTACGCCGTACCAGATCGGCCGAGCAGCGCCGACTGAAGAAGGCCCTGGCCACCGCCGAAAAGCTCCGCACCGAACGGTACGCGGCCGTCACCACCCCCCGAACCCCCGAGCCACTTCAGGCGCTGACCGCGATGGAGGCCGACGCCGAGCTCGCAGCGGCAGACGGCCGGGACCTTCAGGCGCTGGCCCTGCCCGGGCTGCTCCCGCACGCCCCGGTCCCGGACGGATGGGTCCTGCCCCGCACCAGAGCGCATGCCGAGCCCGAGCGCGCTGACGGCGGCCCAGCGGATCCGCCGGCCTGAACAGCCGCAGCCCGCACCACACCGCACTGCAGTCGCATCCGTGTCCTGCAACGCCCCGTTTCAAGCCCCGCCCATCGCCTCACCCCGGCCGGCCGGGCCGTGACCCCACTCAGAGGGTGTTCTGTGAGCCTTCGGGGTTCAGCTTGAGTTGGCCTCTGGTGTGGCCGGTGCCGGGTTGGTGAGGGTGAAGAGGCCGGGCTCGGGTTCGGTGAGGATGCCGCGGCTGACCAGGCGTTTCAGCTTGGCGCGGGTGCCTTCGGTGTGCCGTGCCTCGGTGCCGAGGCCGAGGGCTCGGCAGACGTCCTTGACACGGAGTCCTTCTCCCGCTGTCTCGATGGCCGCCAGGATCGCGCGGTATCCGGGAGGCAGCGCCTCGGGTGGCCCCGTCTCGTCCTCGGCGGCCAGTTCCAGGATGGTCTCCCGGGTGATCTGCAGTCGCTTCAAGGTGTCTTCGGCGGCTGCGAGTTGTTCGGCGAGACGGGCGATCTGCTCACGTAGTTCGTCGGCTGTCTCGAGGACGAGCTGCTGCCGGGACTCGATCTTGTCCAGGAGTTCCCTCATCGACGCTCCCGCTGGTCACAGGTGCCGGACGCCAGGGTGGCGGGTCACGCCAGGTCGGGGTGGCGGCGCGGGTGAGGCGGCGGAGCATCACGTCGGTCATGGACCAGTGGATCACCGCCACCGAGCTGGCCGGCTTTGCCTCGTAGTCCCGCGCGAGCCTGCGGTGGAGCATGAGAGTGCCCAGCGTGGAGAGTCGGCCCGGGGCGCGGTGACCAGGTCTCCCTGGTCCCGTTTCCCCGGACCGCTCACCGAACCGGACGTGCGACTCTCACCGCATCCGGC